>CAYGST010000634.1:0-2854 GCA_964352415.1 uncultured Planctomycetaceae bacterium
GAGCTTCGGGCTGCCCGACTCCTGGGCGGCGAGTCCGAGTCGGAACAGCGCGCGCTCGACTCGACCTCGGTCGCCTCGCGTTCGACGAGGCTGACCACGAGCAAGCCCTGGGTCAGTTCCTGAAGGTCTCGCTGCTGTTCGCATCCGGCCAGGAGGTGCGTGAGGCGACGCTGCTCGCCGGACTCGTGCTCGAAGCCCAGCAGAAACCCGAGCTCGCGGCGCAGCAGTACCGCCAGCTCGTGAAGGACGCACCGAAGAGCGAAGAGGCGCGCGCCGCGGGCGAGCGCCTGAAGCAGCTCCGCGCCGACTGATCTCCCCTAACGAACAGAGCGACCCGACCACGCCACGAGCCCACCTCGATCCCGACCATGCAAGACCCCACCACCACGTCCGCCCCCCTCGATCTGCAGTCCCTGTTCGACATGCTCACGGGCGGCGGGCCGCTGATGATCCCGATCGCGCTCTGCTCGGTCGTCGCTCTCGCCTACACCGTCGAGCGGTTGATTCGCCTGTCGAGCAGTTCGCTCGGGAGCCGCGGCCTCGCGCGCGCCCTGACCAAGCGCGTCGAAGAGGAAGGACCGACCGGCGGCATCGAGCTCTGCGCGAAGAGTCGCAAGCCGCTCACGCGCATCCTCGGCGCCGGGCTCGCGCGACGCGACTCGCTAGAGACGAGCGAGCGCGCGGCGGAGGACGCCGGCAAGCGCGAGCTGAAGCGGCTCGCCGCGAACCTGCGACCGCTCGTCGTCGTGGCGATGATCGCGCCGCTGCTCGGCCTGCTCGGCACGGTCTGGGGCATGATCGAGGCCTTCACGAGCATCGCGTCGGAGGACGGGCTCGGGAAGCCGGAGCTGCTCGCCGGCGGAATCTCGCAGGCGCTCATCACGACCGCGGCCGGACTCGCCGTCGCGATCCCGACCCAGGCGCTCTACTACTACTTCCGCGCGCGCCTCGACAAGTTCGCGCGCCTCGCCGAGGACACGCAGCTCGAGCTCACGGGCCTCCTGTTCGACGGCGGCGAAGGGAGGCAGGTGGCATGAACCTCGCCGACGACGACGCCTTCGAGGAGCCGCGGCTCGAGCTCACGCCAATGATCGACGTGATTTTCCAGCTCCTGATCTTCTTCATGGTCGCTACGACCTTCCAGGACGAGGAGCGCGAGCTCGACGTCGACCTGCCGAAGGCCGAGACCGGCAGCTCGCTCGCCGCGAACCTCGACGAGATCGTGATCAACCTGAAGCGCGACGGCGGCATCGTCGTCAGCGGGCAGGAGGTCGACGAGAGCGGCCTCGCGCAGCTGCTCGCCAGCGCGGCGGAGCGCGATCCGGAGACACCGGTCACGATCCGCGGCGACCGCCTCGTGCACCACGAGAACGTCGTCGCCGTCATGGACGCCTGCGGCATGGCCGGGCTGACCGCGCTCTCGCTCGGCACGATGGAGACCCCCTGACATGAGCGAAGGCGGACGCTTCCAGCACCTGGGCAAGAACCTCGTCGTCGCGACGGCGCTGCTCGCCGCGGGCTTCTTCGCGGCGTGGCTGCGCTACTCGCCGCACCTCGGGACGGCGGGCGCCTACACGGACGGCGTGCGTGAGTACGACTCGTTCGCCGGGGAGCCGATCCGCTTCGCGGTCTGGGAGAACGCGGCGCGGCTCGCGGGCGAGCTGGGCGGCGAGGAGGGTGAGCACCGCCCGACGCTCTCGCCCGACGGCCGCTGGCTCGTGTTCGCGAGCGGCGCGCGCGGGACGAACGCCGAGCTCTACGTCGCGGAGATGCGCGCGGGCGAAGCCGTCGATCCGCGGCCGCTGTACGAGCTGAACTCGCGCTTCGACGAGCTGGCGCCCGCCTTCGGGCACGGCGCGCTGTACTTCGCGACGAATCGCCCCGGCGGCGCTGGCGGCTTCGACCTCTGGCGCGCCCCCGTCGATGCGGAAGGCGCGTTCGGCCCGCCCGAGCCCCTGGACGACACCGTCAACACGCGCAGCGACGAGGTCGACCCTGCTCCCCTGCCCGGCGGGCTGGCGCTGGCGTTCTCGTCGAACCGCGACCCGGGCGGTCGCCGCGGACACGACTTCTTCCTCGCGCGCCCCGGGCTCTCGGGCTACGAGGTCGCGCGGCTGGACGCGCTCTCGTCCTGGCAGGACGACCGCGAGCTGGCCTTCACCGGCGACGGCCGGCGCGCGTTCTTCGCGTCCGACCGCGCGGGCGCGGGCGACTACGACCTCTTCGCGAGCCTCTACGAGCACGGCGCCTGGCTCGCGCCGCGTCCCGTCGATGGGCTGAACGGCCCCGGAGACGAACGCGGGCCCGCGCCGAGCGCGGAGGGCTTCGAGCTCGTCTTCGAGGTCCGCCCGGAGCGCGCGACTCCGAGCGATGCGCTGTCCGCCGAGCTCTTCCACGCGCGCTCGCTCGAGATCTTCCAACGACCGGGCCCGCGCGTCGGCCTCTTCGACCTCTTGATCCTGATCGCGCTCCTGGTGCTCGCGCTGCTCGCCTGGCTCGCGAAGCGCTGGGAATCGATCGAGGTGCTCTACAAGTGCTTCCTCGTCTCGCTGCTCGTGCACGCCGCGTTGATGTACTGGTTCCGCGACGTGCACCCGAATGCCGAGATCGCCGAGCTGCCGAAGAGCGGCCCGACCTACCGCGTGCAGCTCGCCACGGCGAGCACCGCCGCGGCGGCGAGCGCGGCGCGCGAGCGCGGCGGCGCGATCGAGGTCGCCGCGACCTTCGAAGAGGCGCGCGAAGCGGCGGAGCCGTCGCGGCGCGCGGCGACCGTGGAGGCCGCGCTGCCGACGAACACCCCGTCCACCGAACGCCTCGCGCGGGCCGAGGGCGAGAGCGCCGCGGCGGCGGGGGC
>CAYGST010000635.1:0-2852 GCA_964352415.1 uncultured Planctomycetaceae bacterium
GGCATCCGCTCGGCTGCGTCTGAAACAACGGCGTCGCGACCAGGCGGTCCGTCTGGTCCAACGCAGAGGTCCAAGCCCTCGCGACGAAGTTCGTGGCGGCCGCGGACGAGGTCGGTCGCCTGCAGCGCGGCGGTGACGCCGAGTGCCGCTTCTTCCAGGGCTTCATGGAGGACGGCCACTACGGCGGCCGCAGCGAGCCGACCGGCACGCGCCAGGGCATCTACGCGGTGACGCCCGGCGGCGACTTCCTCGCCTCGGTCAACACACGCCGAGCGGAGGCCGCGGTCGACATGCTCGAGCGCGCGCTCGCCGCCTGGGAGGGGCTGAAGCGCAAGGAGCGCCTCGGCCGGAAGCCGAAGGTCGACGAGAAGGCGCGCTTCGAGCGCCACTACCCCGAGGACGGGCTGGTGCTCCGCTGCGTCTCGCGCGACCTCGAGGTGCAGGCGGACCTCGATCCCTCGGACTGGCGCCGCAGCGCGTGGAACCAGGACTTCGCGTGGTTCCGCGCGACGGAGGTGAAGCGGCTCCTGCCGAAGGCCAGGCTCGGCGCGACGCTGGAGGCCCCGCAGGAGCTCGTCCGACGCCTCGCGCTGCTGCACCTGCTCGACAACGTCCGGGGCCAGACGCCGGCCTACCGCGAGGAGCACCTGCAGGCGGCCGAGCTCGAGCTCGAGGTCGTCGACATCGTGAACGGTGCGCTGCACCTGGAGCTCCGCGGAAGCACGCGGGTCGAGCGCCCCAAGGGCTGGCGCGACGCGCCCGAGCCCCAGGGCCTCGAGTTCGAGCTGCGCGGCCGCGCCGTCGCCCGGAAGGGCCGCTTCGAGTCCTTCGAGCTGCTCGCCGTCGGTGAGCGCTGGGGCGGAACGCAGTACAACGCGCGCGAGGGACAGACCGAATCCAAGCTCGGGATCGCTCTCGTCCTCGACCCCGAGGCGCCGCGGGTCGCCCCCGCCAATCACTGGCGCTACGGCTGGTAGGCCGGCCGCTCGGCTTTCGCGCGCCATGGCGCGCGCGTAGGATCCGGCCGCGCGCGTCCATGACGAGCGCGCGCGCTCCCCCGCCACGAACCGCCTCCTCACTCGATGCCGCCCAAGTCGATCTCGGTCCTCATGCCCACGTGGAACGCGATGGAGTTCCTCGAGCGCGTGCTCGATGCGCTCGCCGGGCAGGCCTGCGACGTGCCCTGGGACCTTCACGTGATCGACTCCGGCTCGACCGACGGCACCGTCGAGCTGCTCGAGGCCCGCGCGCCGGGCTTCCCCGTGCCGCTGAACCTGCGCCGCATCGCGAACGCCGAGTTCGACCACGGCGACACGCGCAACCAGCTCGTCGCGAGCTCGTGCGGGGAGCTGCCCGTGCTCCTGACCCAGGACGCGATCCCGTCGCGACCGGACTGGCTCACGACGCTCGCGAGCCGCTTCGACGACCCCGAGGTCGGCGCTGCCTACTGCCGCAACGTGCCGCGCTCCGACGCCGAGCTGCTGACGAAGGTGTTCGCGCGCGACGACCCGGGCTACGCCACGGAGACCACCGTCACGCGGCGGCCCAGCGACGCAGAGTTCGCGCAGCTCGACAACGAGCAGCGGCGCGCGCTCTACCACTTCCAGAACGTCGCCTCCGCGGTGCGGCGCGACCTGTGGGAGCGCCACCCGTTCCCGCGGACCATGATGGGCGAGGACCTGCTCATGGCGCGCGGCCTGATCGACGCGGGCTACGCCGTGGTCTACGACGCCGAGGCGACCGTCGACCACAGCCACGACTACGGCCCCGAGAAGATGCGCTGGCGCGGGAACGTCGACGGTCTCTTCAACGCGGAGTGGCTCGACCGCCTGTGCGTCGCTCGCGAGGAGGACATCGAGACGCTCGTCGGCAGGATGGTCGAGCGCGACCTGAGCCTGCTGAAGAGCGAGCACGGCACCGCCGCGGAGGAGCTCGCGCCGCTGCGCGAGCGCGCCGAGCTGCTGCGCGGCGCCCTCGTTCAGGGCCTCTACGAATCCGGCACGGTCCGCAGGCGCCTGGCCGGCACGAAGCTGCGTGACCGGGCCGGCGTGCGCCTGCTGCTGGCCGCGGATCCCGCGGGGCCGAACGCCGCGTTCGCCGCTGCGCTCGCGAGCGAGCTCGGCGACCGCGGTCACGCCGCCGCCGTCGCCTGGAGCGGTGCGCCGGCGCTGCTCGATGGGGACTCGTTCGCGCTCGTCCACGTCCTCGACGCACGCGGCCCGGGCCTCGCGTTGGCGGCCGCCGCCCGCGACCGGGGCCTGCCCGTCCTGCTCGACGGCGACGCGCAGACCGCCGCGGATGGAGCCGCGCTGCACGAAGGTCTGCGCACCGACCTGTGCCTCGTCGCGTCACCCGAGGCCCAGCGCGCCCACCTCGACGCCGCCGCGTTCGACCCGCGTCGCCTCGTCGTCACGCGCGCCGCGAGCGGCGTCGCGCGCGACGAACCGATCGAAACCGTCGCCGAGGACCTCGAGTTCCGCTACCGCGCGCTGCTCTGCCTCGACCGGGAGACGAACGGCCCGCGGGGCCTCTACCTCGACCTCGAGGGCCGTGAGGCGGACGCGACCGAGGGCGACTCCGAGCCGCAGGACGCTCGCTGTCTCTTGCTGCGCCCGGGGGCGAACGCGCGCTACGACTTCGATGGACCGCTGCTCGGCCCGATGCGCCTCGAGCTCGAGCTGCTGCAGCTCGCCGCCGAGATCGAGGTGGTCCAGGCCGGCGCCGTGCTCGCGAATGGCGTGCGAGTGGCGGCGATCCCGGCGCTGCGCCTCGCGGACGCGGACCGCGTGGTGCACGTGACGCTCGAGTTCGACGTGGACGCCGCCGCGCCAGGTATCGAGCTGCGCGCGGAC
>CAYGST010000636.1:0-2840 GCA_964352415.1 uncultured Planctomycetaceae bacterium
CTCCCACCGCCGCCCTCCGAGACGTCCCTTATATGGGGGTGATCTTCGTCGTCGCCGAAGCCGTCAAGCTGGGCTTCCGCAATGGTCACCCGGATTGGAGCAATCTGGGCCAGGGCCAACCCGAGGTCGGCGAGATGGAGGGCGCGCCGCCGCGCCTGACCTCGATCGAGCTGCGCCCCGAGGACCACGCCTACGGGCCGCTCGAGGGCACGGACGACCTGCGCGAGCAGATCGCGGCCCACTACAACCGGCTCTACCGCCAGGGCAAGGCCTCCCAGTACACCGCCGCGAACGTCAGCGTCGCCTCGGGTGGGCGCCTGGCCTTGACCCGTGCGGCCGCGGCGCTCGGCGCCGTGCGCGTCGGCCATCAGTGCCCGGACTACACGGCCTACGAGGACCTCTTCAACGCGCACCTCGATCGGGTCGAGCCGGTCACGCTGTGGGGGCGCGCGGAGGACGGCTTCGCCGTGACCTCGGCGGATCTCGCCGCCGCGGTCCGCGACCAGCGCCTCGACGCCTTCCTGTTCTCCAACCCGTGCAACCCGACCGGGACGGTGGTGCGCGACGACGAGCTGCGCCGCTACGTCGAGCTCGCCCGCGAGACGCGCATGGCGTTGCTCTCCGACGAGTTCTACAGCCACTTCATCTTCGAGGGCGAAGGGCTCGGGCCGAGCACGCCGGGCACAGGTCCGGTCAGCACCGCGAGCTTCATCGACGACGTCGAGCGCGACCCGGTGCTGATCTTCGACGGCTTGACGAAGAACTACCGTTATCCCGGCTGGCGCCTCGGCTGGGTCGTCGGGCCCTCGGACATGGTGGAGCGCACCGCGCGCACCGCGAGCGCGATCGACGGCGGCCCGTCGCGGCTGGCGCAGCGCGCCGCGCTCGAGATCCTCGAGCCCGCGCGCGCCGATCAGGAGACCGACGCGCTGCGCGAGGTCTTCTGCGCCAAGCGCAACGTGATGCTCGAACGTCTCGCGGGCCTCGGCGTGCGCTTCCCCGTCGCCTCGCAATCGACGTTCTACTGCTGGGGCTGCCTCGACGAGCTGCCCGAGCCGTTCAACGACGGGATGAGCTTCTTCCGGCGCGCGCTCGACGAACGTGTCTTGACCGTCCCCGGCGAGTTCTTCGACGTGAACCCCGGCAAGCGCCGCACGGGTGAGTCCCCGTTCCGCCAGTGGATGCGCTTCTCCTTCGGGCCCCCGATGGACAACATGCAGGCGGGGCTCGATCGCCTCGAAGCGATGCTGCGCGGCTGAGCTCGTCCAGGGGCGAAGCCGACGAATCTCTGCCCCTGGTTCCGATCGGGGCGGCGCGGCTTCGGCGCACTTTCTTCTCCTGCGCGCCCATGACGGAGCGAGGGCGCGCGCCAACGGGCGCGCGACGCGCAGGGTTCCAAGGGAGGTCGGGAGAATCGCCCGGGACAGCGCTCCGCTCCCGCGCGTGGTCCGCGATTCCAGCGTTCGAGCGACCGTCGTGTCGGGCAGCGAAGCGGATTCGGCTCGCCGCGTTCGGCCGACGTTCCTCTGGGAAACGCGCGGGTCGGGCGACTCCGCGACTGGGGACTTCGCCGCGTTGACGCGCCGCGCGCGCGCGCGTAGCGATGGGGGCGATCCCAGTTCCAGCGACGCGCGCGCGACCCGCGCTGCGCCTCGTGCATTGACACGTCAAGGAGACACCTCATGTTGCGAAGCTCCCTTCGCCTCCTCGCCCTCACCGTCCTCGGCAGCCTCGGTCTCGCATCGGCAGCGGCCGCCCAGGTCCCCGTGGGGCAGATCGGTCCCGCCAATCCGTTCGACGCGCGGTCGTTCGAGCGCAAGATCGATCCGCAGATCGCGGTCGACCTCGATCGGCTCGGTACGGCGGCGCTGCCCGACGGGCTGCGCGTCGTCATCGAGCTCGAGACGGCGGCGAACGCCGTGCGCTTCGAGAACACGACAGGCGCGAATCCGGTCCAGGACGTCGCGGATGCGGTCCTCGCGCGACAGCTCGAGTTCCTCGACGACGTGAACCAGCGGCCGGGCCTGGTGGGGCAGGGCAGCGTCGAGGTCCTCGACTTCCTGACGCTGCAGTACTCGGTCTCCGCGCGCATCGGCAGCCGCGCCGGTCTCGAGCGGCTCGCCGCGCTCGACGGCGTGCGCTTCGTGCGCCGCGATCACCTCAACGTGCTGTTCACGAACCAGGGCCGCACGCTGACGGGCTCGGACGTCGCGGCGGCGAACGGCGACGACGGCAGCGGCGTTGGCGTCGCGGTGATCGACTCGAGCTTCGACCTGACGCACCCCGAGCTCGGCGGCTCGACCTCGCTCCCCAACGGCGTCGTCGCCGCGGGCCAGAACTTCAGCGATCCGGGGACCTCGATCCACTCGCTGAACTTCAACGACTGCTACCACGGCACGGGGACGGCCTCGATCGTCAAGCGCTACGCGCCCGGCGTCGATCTCTACCTCGCGACGGTGTTCCCGAACGCCTACGACAGCGTGATCGCGAACTCGATCAACTGGTGCATCACGAACAAGAACGGCGTCGGCGGCGGCGCGCCGATCCGCGTCATCAGCATGTCGCTCGGCGGCGGCCGCTACTACAGCGAGTGCAACTCCGGCGCGGTGCACGCGGCGGCGGGCGACGCGCTCTCGAACGGCATCCTCGTCTTCGCGGCCAGCGGCAACGACGGCTGGACCAACTCGATGGGCTCGCCGGCCTGCTCGAACAACGTGATCTCGATCGGGTCGGTCTGGGACCAGAACGGCGCGGGCTACTCGCCGTTCCCCCCGGCGAACTGCAGCGACTCGAGCCGCCTCGTGAACGAGCGCACTTGCTACTCGGACACGGCGGCGTTC
>CAYGST010000637.1:0-2839 GCA_964352415.1 uncultured Planctomycetaceae bacterium
CCCAAACCCCAAACCCCAAACCCCAAAATGAAAGCACGCATCGAATCCCAGCGGCGCGTGCAGGCCGCAAAGACCACCCGAACCAAAAACACTAGCAAATGTTCAAGAAGTCCATCATGCTTGCCCTCATAGCCCTTTCAAGCGTCGGCCTTGCCTCCCCCGATGGGCCGGGGTGCAACCAGTCGAGCCTCCTCATTCCGCTCGAGGACACTGTTGACGAGATCGAGCCCGAAAACGACGGCACCAGCTGCAGCTCTCCCAGCGACAGCGAGATCAGGGAGGGTCAAGCTGAGAGCATCAAGAGCCAAGTACTCGCAGCGCTCGGGACCGTGAGCTGCCCGGGATGCCCGCCTCAATCTCCCCCCGGCTGCGAAGCCGAGCTTCACATCACCGATGCGGGCTTGGGGGGTGCTTGGATCGAGACCAACACGATCATCGTAGGAGCACATGCTGGCCCAGGCCTGCTCGGCCTCTGCCCAACCTACCAGGTCACATCCACCTACCACGGCCTCTTCGCCTACCTGGAGTGTGGTCTTTGCATCTACCCTATTTAGTCACTGCGATGCTCTCGGCAGAAGACTAGAACCGCGACTCCACGGAGCGGGGCCGGAGCGGCCCCGCCCATAGCTGGAACCAAGACCCACCTAGGGCCGGCCCACATCATGAGAATCAGAAGCGTCCTGTGGCTCCTTGCAATCGGAATAGGAGCACTCGCAGCGTGGCAGTGGCAGAGCATTGAGAGCGCTCAACAGCCCGCGCCCTTGCAGGATCAGCACAGCATTGGCGTTGGGAGCCCAAGTGGAGCCGAGGATAGAGTTGCAACCGGCGCCGGGGATCGGACCGAAGACCTCATGGCTCCCGGCGAGCCCTCTCCGCTCGTCGTCGGAAGAGTGCTCATCCGCGTCAGCCCGGAGGCTCGAGGTGTTCCGCTGCCAGCGGGACAAGTGATCTTCCAAGCTGGAGCGGAGACGCGTAGCGCCGCCGTCGTCGACGGTGATTGGTCCCCACCCGCTGGCGACGATCTCGCGGACTGGAGAGTGCTGGCCGTTCGGGCGCAGGGCGAGGACCTGGTCGTGCTTCCCGTCGGATTGGAAGCCGCCTTGTCCCAGCCGCTGGTGGCCTACGCCTACGAGGGCTTCTTCGTCGAGGTCGTCGACCCCGGGGGCGAGCCACTGAGCGAGGTCGTCGTTCGACGGAGCCCGGGAGGCAGGAGTGCTCCCACTGGCATCGCGCCGGTCCATCCTGGCCACCCCGATCTGACGAGTGTGGTCGTGGAAGGAGAGCCCTCGCCTGTCTACGTGCCGTGCCGCATCGGCAAGGACCTTCAGCACTGGGTGGGCTCGGAGGGCTGGACGTGGGCTCCGGTCCGAGCCGCCGAAGCGTCCGCGGAGACACTGCAGCGTCGAGTCCTGGAGCCCGCGGCTTCCCTGTCCGTGTGGATTCCGAAGTTCCAGCAGGCCCAGGGACTTCGCATGGTCCTCGCTCGCCGCGAGCAGGTCGTGGCCACGATCAAGAGCCTCTCGCGCGGCGATCACCTCATCACCGGGCTCCCTGCCGGTGAGATCGAGGCCTTCCTGAGCTTCGAACCCGGCTTCACGGCCGGTGGTGCCGTCAGCCGATCGGGCGAGCTTCGTCTCGTTCCCGGCGAGACGTCGAAAGCGGTGCTGGAGATGCCCGACCTGACGGGTGGAGACGACCTCTCCGACCTCTCCGGTTCCCTGGTCATCGAGATGCCGGAGTTCTGGAGCGAAGACCTCGAGTTCCAGAGGTTGGGCGTCCGCATCCAAGCCGATGGCGCGCCCGATCCTGCCTTCAAAGCCCTCCCCGAGAGCTCGCGGTGGATTCGTCTCGAGGCGATGCAACCCGTCGACTCCGCTCTCGGATCATCGAGCTGGTCCTGGCACGTCGCTGGCTTCCCCAGCGGCACCTACGCGGCAGTCCTCGAGCCGTTCGGGATGAGCGTCTCCGTTCAGGTTGGTGCCGGAGGCACGGCGGAAGTCCTGCACCACGTCCCACCCCTGGCCAAGACGGTCTTCGAAGTGACCGATGGTGAGAACCGCCTGGACGGCGTGAAGCTCCGGTCCACGTACATCGGCGACGACAACGACGGAAGGGCGCTGAGCGTGAAGCAACGAGCGGTCGAGGGCGCGGAGGGCCTCGAACCCGTGCTCCTGTCGCTCCCGGGGACCTATCGCGTCACCGCCGTCCCAGCGGACTACCCCCCCATCGTTCAGGAGCTCGACTTCGAGTCCGGCTGGAACCAGTTTCGCATCCCGGTCTCACGATCCCCCTCGGCTCAGGTCCGCGTCCTGGACTTCCGGGGGAACGAGGTCGAACTCGGTGCTGCGTGGCACTCCGTGGAAGTGCGAGCCATGGGCCACGGCGGCGAGCTCGTCGGCCAAAAGCTCCGGTCTCGCCAGGACTTTCGCAGCGGCAAGCGAACCACCGTAGCCGTCTATTACTTCTCGGAGGCCGGTGAGTACGTACTCGACTTCGGCGACGCCCCCAACGGCTTGACCATCGGGCCCGTCACGCTCAATGCCTCCCTCACGGCATCAGGCACCGATGAGACGATCAAGACCGTGATCGCCACGAGCCCGCCCGAAGGTCCCGCAACGGAGGAGCGCTAACTCACATCCCATACCAGGCTTCGCCGGCCGCCGAAGGCGGCTGAATCACGATCCTCCTGGTTGACCTTGCCGTTGCCCCCCAGCCCCCCGAACCCGACATCACGCGGAGCCGATCAGCGGTCTGGTCTCTGTGTCCTCTGTGATCTCTGTGGTTCCAACTCCGCCGGCGGAGAGTTTCAACTTCGAGCCCCGTCCGCCCACCGCTGCAA
>CAYGST010000638.1:0-2826 GCA_964352415.1 uncultured Planctomycetaceae bacterium
TGGGGCTGGAGGAGGGGGGGGAGCAGGGCGGCGTGGCGGAGAGTGTTGATTCGGACGGGGGCGGGGGCGGGGGGGATCTCGCGCAGCGTACAGGAGTCGTCGCCCGCTCGCGCAGTGCGATCTGCGGCCGCTCCCGCTGCGCGCTCACCCGACTCGTTGGCCCGCGCTCAGCGGGCATCCTGCCCGTGGTCCGCGCCGCGCGCAGCGCTCGCGCGGCGCAGGCGGTCGTTGATGGCGCGGCCGAGTCCCTCGTCGGGCACTGGCTCCGCGAGCAGCAGCTCCGCACCGCAGCCGTCGAGCTCGCGCAGGGCCGCGAAGAGGCGCCGCGCGGCCTCCGCCAGGTCGCCGTTCGCGGAAAGCACGCGCACGTAGGGCGCCGCGCGCGGCGCGCGGAAGGCGAGCACGCCCACGCGGCGCCCCGCGTGGGCGGCGAGCAGCGCGTCGAGGTCGCCGAGCACGAGCGGCGTGCGCGGCGCGTAGTGCGCGGCCAGCATTCCAGGCGCGGCGGGGGCGGCGCCATCCGCCACGTCGGCGGGCAGGCGCAGCTCTCCGACCACGCGCTCGAGCTCCTCGAGCGGAACGCCGCCGGGCCGCAGGAGAACGCCCTGTGCGCCGTCCCAGCCGACGATCGTGCTCTCGACGCCGACGCGGCACGGGCCGCCGTCGAGGACGTAGGGCACGCGTTCGCCGAGCTGGTCGACGACGTGCTGCGCGGTGGTCGGGCTGACCGCGCCGAAGCGGTTCGCGCTGGGCGCCGCGAGGGGGAACGGCAGCGCGTCGAGCAGCTGCTGCGCCAGCGGGTGCGCCGGCTGGCGCACCGCGACGGTGTCGAGTCCGCTCGTGACGAGATCGGGGACGCCTGCGCGCTTGGGCAGGACGAGCGTCAGCGGTCCGGGCCAGAAGGCGCGCGCGAGGGCGGCGGCGGGCGCGGGGAGCTCGCGGACGACGAGCGCGCCGGCCTGTTCGAGGGAGCGGACGTGCACGATCAGCGGGTCGAAGGCGGGCCGCTCCTTGCGCTCGAAGATCGCGAGGCAGGCCGCGGGGTCGAGGGCGTTCGCGGCCAGGCCGTAGACCGTCTCGGTCGGGATCGCGACCAGCTCGCCCGCCCGCAGGAGACGCGCGGCCTCGAGCACGTCCGTACCGATGGAGGCGTTCATGGAGCGCGTAGCTTGCGCCGGGGTGGCCGTCGCGCAAGCCCCCTGTCGCCCGCGTTCACGGCCGCGCCGCCGAGCAGGGGGTCCGCTGCGCCCCTGGGACGCCACTCGGTTGGATCGCGGCCGCGGCTTGCTACCTTCTACCCCACGCAATCATGACGAAGGAACCCGCTCAGCCCGACTCAGCCGCACCTCGCGACCCGTACCGCGAGCTGTTCGAGCGCTCGGCCGACGCCATCCTGATCATCGAGGGCGGCAAGTTCATTGCCTGCAACGACGCGGCCGTCGAGATGCTGCAGTACGGCAGCCGCGAGGAGGTCCTGCAGACGCACCCGTCCGAGCTGTCGCCGCCGCTGCAGCCCGACGGGCGCGACTCGTTCGAGAAGGCGAACGAGTACATGGCGATCGCCTTCTCGAGGGGCAGCCACCGCTTCGAGTGGGACCACCGGCGCGGCGACGGCGAGGTCTTCCCGGTCGAGGTGCTCTTGACGGCGGTGCAGGAGCCCGGACGCGAGACCCTGCACGTCGTCTGGCGCGACATCACCGAGCGCAAGCTGCTCGAGGACCAGCTGCGCCAGGCGCTGAAGATGGAGGCCATCGGCAAGCTCACGGGCGGCATCGCGCACGACTTCAACAACCTGCTCGTCGCCGTGCTCGGCCACGCGAACCTCCTCGGCGAGGCGGTGCAGGAGGACCCCGACGCCGCCGGACACGTCCGCGAGATCGTACACGCGGGCGAGCGCGCCGCCGACCTCGTGCGCCAGCTGCTCGCCTTCGGGCGCAAGCAGCAGCTCCTGCCCGCGGTGCTCGACCTGAACCGCCTGACGCTCGACACGACGCAGCTGCTCGCGCGGCTCGTCGGCGAGTCGGTGCGGCTCGTGACCAAGCTCGCCCCCGAGCCGATCCCGGTGAAGGTCGACCGCAGCCAGCTCGAGCAGGTGCTGCTCAACCTCGCGGCGAACGCGCGCGACGCCTTGCCCGGCGGCGGTCGGCTCACCATCGAGACCTCGCGCATGCGGCTCTCGAGCGCCGACGCCGCGCGCGAGCAGGGCCTCCCGCCGGGCGAGTACGCGCTGCTCTCCTTCGCCGACACGGGTTCGGGCATGGACGCCGACGTCGCCGCCCGCGCCTTCGACCCGTTCTTCACGACGAAGATCTGCGGCCAGGGCTCCGGGCTCGGGCTCGCCACGGTCTATGGCATCGTGCGCCAGAGCGGCGGCTCGATCTCGCTCTCGAGCCTGCCCGGCTACGGAACGACGATCGACCTGCTCCTGCCTCTGACGACCGAGCCGATCGAGGAGCCCGTCGCGCGCAGGCCCCACTCTGCCGCCGGTGAGCGCGGCGGCGAGACGCTGCTGGTCGTGGAGGACGAGCCCGCGGTCTCCAAGCTCGTCGTGCAGGCGCTCTCCGGTCGCGGCTACCGCGTGCTCGAGTGCCGTGACGGACGCGAGGCGCTGCGCCTCTTCACGCGTCACCGCGACGAGGTCGCGCTGATCCTCACCGACGTCATCATGCCGAACCTGGGCGGCCCCGAGCTCGTCATCGAGCTCGCCGCCCAGGGCTACACGCCGCGCGTGCTGTTCCTCTCGGGCTACACTGACCAGCGCATCTCGGTCCTGCACGAACTCGAGGGCGAGGTCGACCTGCTCCCCAAGCCCTTCGACGTCCCCGA
>CAYGST010000639.1:0-2822 GCA_964352415.1 uncultured Planctomycetaceae bacterium
CTGTGCGACGCGCGACATCGTCAGCCGGCGTTTTTCAATCAGGTTCCGAGGTGGCTCACCAGGGGTCGCCCAGCTCGTCGTTGACATCGCGGAAGCGCTCCATCATCTCGGGCGTCGGCTCGAGGCCCCGGCGGATCATCGAGAGCGAGACGAGGATCAGGTCGTCGACGCGCGGTCGCGAGTTCGGGTTCTTCGTGCCCTCGTCGAGCGCGAGCGCGTAGGTCGCGTAGGCCTTGTCGGTCTCACCGATCGCGGCGTAAGCCTCCGCGAGCGGGACGAGCGCGTCCGCCCTGAAGACGTCGAAGATCCTGGGGAGGCTGATGTCGTAGAGCCGCTTGAGTCGAGCGAGCTCTTCGAGCGCACCTTCCTCGTCGCCAGCCAGGTGACGGACGCCCGCGACCTCGCTGCCTACCTTGATCTCGCTCTCGGAGGACCAGTTCACGCTGGCGAAGAGATCGGCGCTCTCCGTCGCCAGCTCGAGAGCGTGGTCCGGGTCCTCGTTCGCGATCGCGATGCTCGTGAGGTCACGGAGAGTGCGCAGGGTCAGCTCGAGCGGAGCGTTGTTGCGAATCGCCTGGAGCTTCTCCTCGATCGCTGCGCGCGCCTCCGCGTCCGCGTACACCCGCTCGTAGACGACGGTCAGCGTCTGGAAGACGAGGTCCATCTCCTCGATCGAACCGCCCTTGGCGGTCTGCTCGGCCCAGGCGAGCTGATCGGCGAGGTCGACGGTCTCGAGGTCGCGGGCGCGCTCGGTCTCGTAGGCGGCGAGCTCGGTGCCGTTCTGGATGCCACCGGCCACCTTCGCCGCGAGCTCCGTGTTCCCGAGGCGCTGATGCGTTCGGGCGATCTTCGCGAGGATGCGGTAGCCGCGCCAGTCGGCCTGCTCCTCGAGGAACTGCTCGGCCTTGACCAGGAATTCCTGAGCACGGTCAGCCTCTCCCCGGAGCGCCATCGCGTAGGCGTAGTCGGCGTAGCAGGAGCCGCGACGCCAGTTCTCGATCCCCATCGTGTAGCGCAGCGCGCGCTCGGGGTCCTCGAGCTCGAAGGCTGCTTCCACGACGCGCTCCTGCGCGCGAGACCGGTTCTTGATGTGCGGATCGAGCGGGAACTTGGACGCCGCCTCGTAGCAGATCTCGAGCAGCTCGTCCTGGTGCGCGGAGAGAGCGACGGGCTCCGGAATCACCGGCTCGTTCACCGGCTCTGCCTCGGGTGCCTCAGCTGCTTCCGCGGCTGCCTCCGCCGGGCCGAGGTTCGCCGAGACGGTCTTCTCTTCGGTGCGGCTGCAGGCCGCGAGCAGGAGTAGGGACCCGATCGTGGCGAGGGCGATCCTGTTGGACTGGGTTCGCATCGTTCGATTCGTGGATTGCGTGTGGTTGGTAGCCGGTACGGCCGAGGCCGTTCGCTCGCTGATGAGCGGTTCGCAGAGGGGCGGCGCCGATGGAACCGGCGCCGCCCCCTATTGAAACCTCTTCGGGCTCAGCTTCGAGCCCCAAGAATGCCGTGCCTCAGCCTAGTTACCCCAGGTGACGGTCCAGCCGTTCGAGAAGTTGAAGCCGGCGCCCGAGCAGGTGTTGCTCGGGTCGCGGTACCAGAACTGGTAGTTGGCGGTGACCCCAGCGCCGTAGGACGCCGCGCCGAAGGAGACACCGGTGTTGAACTCGGTGTAGGTCGTCGCGCCACCCGAGGTGACCTGGACGCGCGAGCGAGCGGACTGGCCGCCAGCGCAGAGGAGGCCGTCGCCGGCCGGGTTGCCGCTGCCACCAGCGATCTGGTTGATGCCACGAAGGATCAGGCCGGGCTTGCTGCCGGGGACACCGGAGACCTGGAAGCCGAAGGTGTCGTTCGAGATCGAGGCGTTGCCGGTGCCGACGAGCGTGGCGCCGTTGGTGCCGGTGGTGTTGAGGCAGCCCTCGCCAGCGTTGCCGTTGGCGTTGCAGGGGCAGGTCGAGCCGGTGCCGTCGCCGAAGCAGAAGGCGCTGCCGGTGTTGGCGCCGCTGTCAGCCGTGAAGCCGAAGGCGAAGGACGAGGTCCAGCTGCCGAGCCAGGTGTCGACCGTGTTCGGCTCGAAGGCGCCGCGGTAGTTGGCCGGGACGAAGAAGCCGTTGGCCGGAGCCGAGGCGACGCTGGTGACGGCGTCACCAGCCGGGCGCGGGTCCAGGGTCAGGACGCGGGCCATGATCTTGTTCTGCGGCCCGACCAGGGTCGGCGTCGCACGGGTGATGGCCGTGATCGGGCTGGCAGCCGGCTCGACAACGTTGTTCGCGCCCATGTTGACGGCGTTGAACGTGCCGTAGTCGGCGTTGTTGAAGAACACCGAGTCGGACATCTCCGAGAGCTTGCCGGAGAACTGAGCGGCGTAGAAGCCGGGGGGGCAGTCGTTGGCGCTCGGCGGAACGGCGTTCCAGTCCGTCGAGAAGGTCGACGCGAAGTCGAGGACCGGACCGTAGCCGCCACCGTCGTGGATGACGTCGTCGCCGCCGTCCATGAAGATCGCGTTGCGGAACTGCATGCGGCAGTTGTCCTTGTAGTCGGTGAGGAAGTCACCGTCGAAGGGCTGACCGATAACGGTCAGGTTGTAGGCAACGCTGGTCGTGACCGGCTGCCAGTCGGGCGCCTCGGCTCCGTCCATCTCGATGGCGTTGTCGCCGACGCCGGAGCCCTGGTTGGCCGGCTGGCTGTAGCCCTGGACGATGAGGCCGAACTGGAGGCGGCCGCGGTAGCCCTGGTCGATGTCGAGGCTGTCGTCGCCGATGTTCCAGATCGAGAAGTAGGAGAGGTTGACCGTCCCGCCCCAGACCTCGATGCCATCGTCGACGTTGTTC
>CAYGST010000640.1:0-2810 GCA_964352415.1 uncultured Planctomycetaceae bacterium
CTCTGCGCTCCCGCAGTGAGCTCCGCGGCCAGAGCTTCGAGCTCGGACTCCGCTTCGGCGCGTCGCCCGGCGTCCTCGCCGGCCTCTCGCAAGCGCTCGGCGGCGCGCTGGAGCGCCTCGGCGGCGCGCTCGGCGGCCTCGTCACCGGAGGCGCGGGCAGCTCGCTGGGCGAGTTCGGCCTGCGCTTCGAGGGCGCGCGTCGCGGCGCTCGCGTCCTCCGAGTCGGCGGCTTCGCGCAGCTCGCGCGCAGCCTCGTCGAGGCGTGCGGCGCGGGCCTCGGCGCGGCGCGCCATGGAGAGGCGAGTGAGCTGCTCGACGAGCGCGTCCTTGGCCGCGGGGTCCCAGTCCTTCAGGACCTCCGCGTCGGTGTGCTGATCCGCAGTGAGCTGGGCGAGCTCCGCTTCGAGGCGCTCGAGGTCGAGCGCGCCGCTCTCGCGCGCGAGGCGCTCGTTCTCGCGCAGGAGTTCGCGCTGCTCGGCGAGGGCGCGCTCGATGCCGTTCTCCAGGTCGCGCTGGGCGTCGTTCGCGGCGTCCTCGCGCAGCGCCTCGGTCTCCTCGCGCAGCTTGCGCTCGGCGTCGGCGAGGTTCTTCAGCGACTCGCGCTGCCGCTGCACCTTCTCCAGCTCGGACTCGAGCTCATCGAGGTCGGGGCGATCCATCAGGATCGAGATCAAGGACTCGAGCTCTCCGATGATCTGCTGCTGACTCTCGATCGACTGCATGATCTGGCCTTCGCTCAGGCGCTCGAGGGAGCCGCCCATGCGCTCCTCGAGGGTGAGGCCATCGGTGGCCTCGGCGCGCTCGGCGATGTGCTGCAGCCCGTCCCGCAGGAGCTTGGCGGCGTGCACGCGACCCTCGGTGTCGAAGCGATCCGCGAGCCGCTGCATCGAGGTGACGATGCGCGCGAGCTTGCGCGTGAGCAGCTCTTGCTCCTCGATCAGGGAGCCCTGCTCGCGGGACTGTCCACTGTCTCCCGATTGCGGCGCAGCGACGCCCGTCGCGGGCACGCACACCAGGAGGCTCAGCCCGAGGAGGCTGCGACCGAGCGTGAGGTGCAGTCGTCGAGTTCGCGTGACGTGCTTCATGTCAATTGTCCTTGTAGAACTGACGCGTGCGGTCCAGCAGGTTCTTCTGCCGGTTGAGGAGGTCGCGCGTCGCGGAGAGCAGCGACTGGTAGCTGTCCCACTCCGAGAGCAGGGAGAGCAGCTGCTCGGCCTTGTCGCGCGCCGCGGACTGGCGCTCGGCGGCCTCGACGAGCTGGTCGAACTGCGCGCCGATGTCCGACAGGTCCTGCGCGCGACGAAGTCCATCGACCGCGGCGGGGGTGTCGTCCTCGCTGATCGCGAGCGAGACGCCGACGATCTCGACGAGCTTGTCGGCGAAGTCCGCGCCGCCGAGGCGACCCTCGCGCTGCATGGCGGCGAGTTCGAGCCACGGCTCGGGGTGGAAGCTGCGGTCGGCGAAGCCACGCGTGCGCTCCTCGAGGGCGACCAGCATGGCGTCCGCCCGCTCGTCGATGCGGGAATAGAGCAGGGACTCGGCGATCGCGGCGACCTCGCGGGAGAGGGCGGCGGCGTCGCCCTCGACGCGGCGCGCGCCGGTCAGAGCCGCGGAGACGGCGCTGCCGTCCGCGCGGCCGGGCTCGTCGCTCTCCAGGGCGGCGATCAGGTCCTGGGTGTAGCTCTGCTTGTCGCGCATGAGCGCCGCGAGCGCCTCGGCCTTGCCGCGGACGCGCGCGAGGCGATCCTGAATGCGGCGCAGGAACTCGTCGGCGGAGACCACGCGCACGCGCACCGCGGGGGAGCGCGTCTCCTGCGCGGCGGGCTCGCGGTTGTCCGTGCTGCTGACGACGAGCTGGAACACCTCGCCCTCGGTCGGCGTCGCGTTCCCGAACAGTTCGTCGATCTCGATGCGGCGCGAGGCGAAGGCGAAGGCTCCGCTGCGCTGCTCCTCGCGGAGCGCCTCGATGTCGCTGGGCTCGCTCGTGACGAGCGACGCGGTGATCTCCACGCCGCCAGCGCCGGCGCTCGTCGGCATCCAGTGCCAGCGAATTCCCTCGAGTCCGAAGTCGTCCGTGGCGAGCGCCTTGAGCGGCAGCGCGCCGCCGACGACGCTCTCGATCTCGCCGCGGGTGGGGGCGAGCAGGCTCACTTCGGGCGGCCTGTCCTCGCGCACCTGGATGGCGAACAGGCCGGGGTCCGGGTTGGAGAGGCCCGTCGCGTCACGCAGCTCGAAGCGGTAACGAAGGCTCTCGCGCGCTGTGAGCTCGAAGGTCAGGCCCGTGCGCGGCGCCTCGCCGTCGGCGCCCGGGTACTCGCCGGGGACGAGCTCGACGACTTCGTCCAGCGGCAGGAGGCGGACGACTCCTGTCGCGTCCGGGGGATCGGGCAGCATCGTGATCGTGACCTTGGAGCCGGTCAGCACCTGCATGTCGCGATCGAACTGGAGCTGCGGCGCGAGGCCGCTGTAGGCCGGCGGCTCGACGCGGATCGCGAGCCCCGCGATGTCCGGCGGCTGCAGTACGGTCACGCTGACGCTCGGCGTCCCGTCCTGGTCGTCGCCGCCCGAGACGGAGAAGGAGAGGTCCTCCTGGACGGCGCGCAGGAGCGTGCGGAAGACGCCGCGCCCGGCGCTCCCGAGCAGCGTCTCCTGGCCGCCTGCGAAGCGCAGCGTGACCTCGTCCGGGATGCGTCCGACGGCGCGCACCACGATCGGCAGGTCGCTGCCGCGCGCGAGCGACAGCTCGAGCGAATCCTCCGTCGTGTAGAGCTCGCCGTCCAGCGGGATCTCCACGACCAGGAACGTCTTCT
>CAYGST010000641.1:0-2791 GCA_964352415.1 uncultured Planctomycetaceae bacterium
ACGGTTATGTCTTGGCTCAGGTGATTGCCTCCCCGCAAATTTCGGAGGATGGGGTAGCGACTCTTGTGGTTGCAGAGGGTGTAATTGAAGAGATCGAGGTCCGCTTTCTTAATAGTGAGGGGCTGACCGAAGATGAAGAAGGTAATCCTATTTTAGGACGTACTCGCCCGTTCATTATTACCCGTGAGCTAGAAACTCAGCCAGGACAAGTCTTTGAGCAGGATCAAATCCAATTAGATTTGCAACGAGTCTTTGGCTTGGGTCTGTTTGATGATATAAACCTTAGCTTAGAACCGGGAACTGAAGATCCTCATAATGTGACGATGGTCATCAACGTAGTAGAGCGCAATACAGAAACAACGAGTGGTGGTGTAGGCTTTAATTTTTTGGGAAACTTATTTCTGACCTTTAGTTACGAAGAAGAAAATTTAAATGGATTAGACCAAGATTTTTATATGGAGGCTCAAGTTGGTTCTCAGGAAAGCTTTTTGCAAGCATCTCTTAGAAGTCCAGGAAATACAGATATCTACACGTCCCAAAATGATCCGTTAGTTCAATCTGCAAGAGCTGCATCAAATTTTTATCTTGATGGTGACCTTGAAAATGCTATTGAGCAATACTTAGTACTATTAGATTTTTATACTGAAAATGGCCCTAGATTAAGAGAAGCACTAACCAGACACAATTTGTCTATTGCCTATTCGAATAAAAACAACTATATCTCTGCAATTGAAAATTCAAATAAATCAAAACTCATATTCCAAGAATTAAGAGAACCCGCTCTAGAGTTACTGGCATGGTTAAGCTTGGCAAGCTCATATCGTCAGTCTGGCAATCCTCAAGCAACGCTCAAGAATTACTATGGAGTCATTGAAACTTTAAAGCCTCTGGAAGGAATAGCAAGTTTGCACCTCGCCTTTGGGGAAGATGGACAAGCTTTCTTGAGAGAAGAGTGGGGTTCTTCAGACTTTACAGACCAACCAAATGATTTACTGCCACTTTTCTATGATCTGATTGAATCAACGACTCTACTAGATGTGACTTCAACATATAGTGCTATGGGAGATTATCAACAGGCTATTTACCTTGTCAACTCTCCACAGCTGGAAACAGGATTTTTGAGATTCTCCGATCATGCAAGGATAGCCATAGATAATTCAATCAGCGAGTGGCTTGAGGAGATTCACTTGGGTCGCAATATCTCAGATGAATCCATCGATCTTCTACCTAATGTTGCTAATGACTTCAAGGAAAGCTTTCTATCAATAATGGAAGGCTTTCCCGTCAGCTCTCGATTGTTAGCATTAAGTTTTATATTCTCAGATTTAGATGCTGAAGATATATCTGAATCTTATAAAAATGAAACATCCATTTTCGTGGAGGATGCAATAGATGAGTTTTTGATCATTGCATCAGAATCTTGGAGGCTTTATTATCCTCACCTAATTGATACAAGTTCTACTGCACTTTCACAACTAATAGAGAGTGCTATTGATGCTGCGCCAGTTATAATAACTTCTATTGGCAGCAATTTTAGTATAGATACTGAATCCTTAGGTTTAAGGGATACGTTATCGGAACTACACAGTAATTTTATAGATTATCTGAAACTATCCGAAATATTAGGAAGATCTGAAAACAGCAAAAATCTAGTCGATTGGCTGGATATAAATGGACCGAATTTCATTGAACTTCTTGCCTTGCAAAATAGTAAAAACCCAGATCGTGGAGAGCGTTTAATTGAAGTCACAGAAAATATTCTCCAGCAGTGGCCTGAGGAAGACATATTATTTGACCAGCTTGAGTGGATCAAGGGCATTATTTTAAAAATTCAAGGAGATGTTTATTATGATATAGATAAGGTTCAAGAAGCAGTTGTAGCTTACTCATCTGCCATCACTTACCTTGAAGAAGCCCCAGATTCGACCGAGGACTTTATTGAGGCCTTTCGAGAAATATCTGAAACTTTAGATATTTTTTATTCTGAGGAAAGCAACGGAAATAGCCTGAACTTTATCAAGGCTTATATTGAATCAAAACCCAAAATCCAAAGACTTGATGCAACGTTAAAGCTTGCGCAATTAAGTCTCGACACATATGAGCCTGAGCAAGCAGAAAATATGTATATGGATGCCTTGTCTCTACATTCGGTAATAAGTACTAATTTTTCATTTCTTGAAAGAGCTGAGGAGGCAGAAATATACTATGGGATTGCTCGCGCCAAGCAAATGCAGGGTGATGATAATGCAATATCATATATTTTAAAGGGAATTGCACTAAATGAATCGTCATTTCCTATTGATGCCTTGTCTGGCGGACCTGGATTTCTTTCTGTGAGTATGCTGTACGGCTATGAAATTCCAAGTCATGGTCTACTTGAAGGTAGATTCGAGCTGTCTTCCCAAAATCCTTGGGGAAATCTAGCCAGAGCAAAAGGTTTTTTGAAAGATAGGCCATGTTCTAATACGGTTACTTATTTTGCCTGTAGGCAGAAGTACTTTGACTTGTATATTGACATATTGATTGATAAACATCGACAGAATCCTTCGGAAGGATTTGATGTTTTAGCACTGAAGGCCAGTGAACGGGCTCGTGTTTTAGACATTGAGATCCTGCGAAATATATCAGTCTCAGCCAAGACGGAAGACGCAGACCCATTTCAGAACTTGCTACCCGTTGAAAATCTAGCCTCATTCAGTGAGATCGAAGATCACATTCTTGAAGAGGATGTATTAGTTCTTGAATACTTTCTTGGAGAGGAAAAGAGCTATTTGTGGGTTCTACAGAAAGG
>CAYGST010000642.1:0-2787 GCA_964352415.1 uncultured Planctomycetaceae bacterium
ACCTCGAGCACCTCGAGCCGCACGACGTGCCCAAGGCCCTCGCCGAGTTCCACCGCGTGCTGCGGTCCGGCGGACTGCTGCTCGTCACCCTGCCCGACATCGAGGGCGTCGCCAAGCTCATCGCGGAGGGCAACCTCGAGGACCCCGTCTACACCTCGCCCGCAGGTCCAGTCGCGCCGCTCGACATCCTCTACGGCTTCCGGCCCTTCCTCGCCCAGGGAGCCACGCACTACGCGCACCGCACAGCGTTCACGGCCAAGACGCTCTCGCGCCACCTCGCCAACGCGGGCTTCGAGGACGGGAAGCTGTGGAGCGAGGACCTGAACCTCTGGGCCCTGATGACGCGCTGAGTCGCGCATGACGTCCAGCGTCCTCGCCCAGGCCCTCGGCTACCGCAAGTTCCCCGCGGGCCGCAGCCCGCGCCTCCTGCTGATGGAGGCGGACTACTACGTCGTCGCCGACGTGGCGGACGCCGCGCTCGAGCTCGGCTGGGAGGTGCACACGCTGCCGCTCGTCGCGAGCGGCCAGGGCGACGCCGACTTCCTGCAGCGGCTCTTGCGGACGCTGGTCGATGTGAAGCCCGACTTCCTGCTGTCCATCAACGGCTTCGGCTTCGACGAGGACGGCACGCTCGCGGGGCTGCTGGAGGACCTCGACCTGCCGCTCGCGATCTGGTTCGTCGATCACCCGCTCATGATCCTCGGCGGCGCGCCGGGGAACGCGCGCTCGAACGCCCAGGTGTTCTGCCTCGAGCGCACGGCGCTGCCCTGGCTCGCCGATTTCGGTTTCGAGGAGCCGCGCTACTTGCCCACGGCGGCCAACCCCAACGTCTTTCGAAGCGGCGGCCCCAAAGCCGCGATCGCGGGCGGACTCGAGGCGCGCGCCGTGTTCGTCGGCGGCTCCTGGTGGCCGCGCGCGCGCACGCGGCCGGATGCGGCGACCCTTCAGCGCGCCCGCGTGCTCGCCAGCGACCCGAGTGCGCAGGGCGCCGCCTTCCTGACCGAGACCCTGCCCGCACTGGCCGCCGAGGAGGCGCGCCGCGGTGAGCGCAGCTCGGTGCGCGCGGGCTCGGTCGCGCTCGCCGAGGCCTCGCTGCGTGCCCGCGGGGAGCTGCTGCAGGCGCTGCTCCCGCTGGGCCCCGTCGTGCACGGCGACGAGCACTGGGCCGAGCTCGTGCCCGGGCTCGCGCCCCGCCGCTCGGTCGATCCGCGCACGGAGCTGCCCGCGATCTTCGCGACCAGCGGCGTCAACCTGAACGTCACCGCAGCGCAGCTGCCGACCGGCGTCAACCAGCGCGTCTGGGAGGTCCCCGCCGCCGGCGGCTTCCTGCTCACCGACGCCCGGGACGACGTGCTCCTGCACTTCGACGAGGGCACGAGCTGCGTGTGCTGGCGGACTCCCGAGGAGGCCCGCGAGCTCACCGAGCGCTGGCTGAGCGATCCCGCCGGTCGCGCGCGTATCGCCGCCGCCGCGCAAGCCCGCGTCGACGCCGAGCACCGCACGCACCACCGCCTGCTCACGATCGAGCGGCGCATGCGCGCGCGCTTCGCGAGCTGAGACTCCGACCCGCGCCAGCGCAGGCCACGCAACGTCCGGCGCTCAGCGCTCGACCAATGTGACCTGGAAGCTGCGCTCCTCGCCGTCGCGCAGCACGACGGCCGTCACGGTCTGACCCGAGCGCAGCGTTTTGAGCACCTCGGCGAAGCCGCGCGTGTTCTCGATCTCGGCGTCGTCGATGCGCACCAGCACGTCGCCGGCCAGCAAGCCGGCCGTCGCGGCCGGCGAGCCATCCGACACGCCCTCGAGGCGCATGCCGCCGCCCTGGTAGCCGTACTCGGGGATCGAGCCGAAGGAGACTCGCCGCGACGCGTCACTCTTCGGCGCGGCCGCCGAAGCGCCGCCGATCGTGACCTGCAGCGGCTCCTCACGCTCGAGCAGGTAGACGACGGCCTCCTTCACGAAGGTGACGACCTGCACGAGCCCGCCGTAGTCGAGCGTCTCCGGCACGTCGCTCGAGCGGTGGTAGTGCGGGCCGGCACCGGTGGTGATCTGCACGCCCGGGATGCCCTTCTCGATGAAGGCCCACTGGTCCGAACCCTCGGCGTCGCCCGTCACGTTCTTCGAGGGGACGCCGGTCACGAAGCCACAGCCACGGAAGACGTGCGGCCACTCGTAGGTGGTGCCCGTGCCGTGGATCGCGAGCGGCTTGTCGCCGAGCGCGCCGACGGCGTCGAGATTGATCACCCCCCAGATGCCGTCGAGTGGCACCGGCGGGTTGGCGACGAAGTGCCGCGCGCCGACGAGGCCCGACTCCTCCGCGCTGAACGCGACGACGAGCAGATTGCGCTGACCACCGCCCTGGGCCGCCAGGTTCTCAGCGAGCTCGAGCAGGACGGCGACGCCCGATGCGTTGTCGTCCGCCCCGCGGTGCAGCTTGCCGCGCTCCGCTGCGCGCGCATCGGGCCAGCCGAGGCCGAGGTGGTCGTAGTGCGCCGAGAGCACGACGGCCTGCTCGGCCCAGTCCGCGTTCGAGCCACGCAGAAGACCGACGACGTTCTTGACGGTGACCGGGGAGCCGTCCGGGCCCTCGGGGAGCGTGAACTCCTGGAAAAAGCCGCCACCGTCGCCCGCGGGCTCGAGGCCCATGGCCGCGAAGGCGTCGGCGATGTAGTCGGCGCTGGCCTCGAGACCGGCGCTGCCGGGGACGCGCCCGTCGCGCTCGGGAGCGGCCAGCCACTCGACGTGCTCGCGCAGAGCACGCTGGGAGAAGGCGGGCGCGTCCCCGGC
>CAYGST010000643.1:0-2784 GCA_964352415.1 uncultured Planctomycetaceae bacterium
AGACTCCGACCCGGCCCGAACCCCCCTTGCCGTGTCCGAGACCCTCTCCCGCACCGAGCGCCTGAAGGCGCGCCACTTCGACGAGGACGACCACCCGTATGTCCACCTCGAGCGCGCCATCGAGCGCTACCTCGAGCCGGGCCACACCGTGGTCGAGGCCGGCTGCGGCCGCAGCGCCCCACTGCTCTCGAAGCTGGGCGGCAAGGCGGCGCGGCGCGTCGGCGTGGACCTGGTCGAGTTCGAGCTCGACGAGGGCCTGGAGGACATCGAGCTGATCCGCGGCAGCATCACCGACACCGGCCTGCCCTCGAACTCGGTCGACCTGGTGATCTCGCGGGCCTTGATGGAGCACTTGCCGAAGCCGCGCCCAGCCTTCGCGGAGATCCAGCGCATCCTCAAGCCTGGCGGTCGCTACGTCTATCTCGTCCCCAACCTCGGCGACTACGGCTCGATCCTCGCGAAGGCGATCCCGAACGGGATGCACCCGCGCATCGTCAAGTTCGTCGAGGGCCGCGACGTGCAGGACACCTTCCCGGCGTACTTCAAGTGCTCGACCCAGGGCGCGATCCGCAACTTCTGCGACTCGACCGGGCTAGAGATCGAGACCTGCGAGTACCTCGGTCAGTACCCGGCCTACTTCCAGTTCAACAGCGTGCTGTTCCAGCTCGCGACGTACTACGAGAAGCTGATCTCGAACGTCGATGCGCTGAAGGTGCTGCGCGGCTGGCTGCTGGTCGTCGCGCGCAAGCCGGCATAGGAGCGGCCCGGCCCCCGCGCGGCGGCGGCCGCGTCGCTGCACTCAGGGCGCCCGCCGCTGGCTGCGGGCAGGCCCTTGTCGCACACGCTCAGTTGCGCGCCGCCTCGAGCAGCTCCTGGGCCTCGTCGATCGAGTCCGCGCCGTCGTCGAGCGCGCGCGCGCGTTCGAGCGTCTCCTGCGCCTCGTCGAGCCGCTCGAGCCGCACGAGGCAGCTCGCCTGCTTGCCGAAGAGATCGGCGCGCTGGCGCTCCGAGAGCGGCGCCGTCGCTTCGAGGTCGAGGTCCACCGGCACGAGCGCGGCGACGCGCCACTCGCGCAGCGCCTCCTCGTCGCGCCCGGCGCCCTCGAGAGCGGCGGCCCAGCGCAGATGCAGCTCGCGCGAGAACGGATCGATCTCGTTCGCCTCGTTGTAGAGGAACGCCGCTTCCGCGAAGCGCTCCTCGTCGAGGTGCCACTTCGCGACGCGACGACGCCACGGGTAGTTGCCGGCGTCGTAGCGCAGGAAGCGCTCCCCCGCGTGCATCGCGTCATCCTCTCGGTCCAGCGCGATGTAGACCCCCACCAGCTTCAGCTCCGCATTGAAGCTCTCGTCGTCGAAGCCAGGGAAGGCCGCCTCCGCGGCGAGGAACTGCTCCTCGGCCTTGTCGAACTCGCCCTGCGCCTGGAACCAATCGCCGAGCGCGATGCGCGCCGTGAAGCTCTCTCCGCCCTTCTCGAAGGCCTCCGCGTAGTACGCCCGTGCCGCGTCCTGGTCGCCGCTGCGCCACGCGAACGCAGCGCGCAGGAAGAGCGCACGCGGCGGCTCGTCGCCGGCGGAGCGCACCTGGCGCAGCGCCTCCTCGGCGTCGATCTCGCGGCCGGACTGGAACGCGCCCCAGGCCTGGTTGCACCAGAGCTCCTGCCAGGTGGCGCGCGCCGCCCGGTCCTCGGGCGGCGCGCTGGCCAGACCGAGCCGCTGCCGCTTCAGCACGCCCGGCTCCCAGCGCGGCTCGATGTGCAGGTCCGCCAGCTTCTCGTCGACGAGCTTCGCGAGGTCCGCGTCGAGCTCCTCCGGCGTGATGCCGTAGACGGTCTCGAGCGCCTGATCGAGGTCGAGCCCCTGGTCGAAGGCCTCGAGCATGCGGATGATCGGCGGGAAGCCGTAGCGCTCGATCAGCATCTCGCAGACGAGCCCGCCCTGGTAGTAGCCGAAGATGATGCGCGGGCCGCGGAAGGCCGCGTTCAGGTCGCGCACCGGAATGACGGTGCCGTTGGCGCGCGCGTCGACGAGGTCGCGCCGCAGGTTGCGCGACCACGCGGGGTTGCGCGTCGCTTCCTCCCAGGTCGCGAGGCCCTCCGTGATCCAGCGCGGGCAGCGGTTGTGCGAGAGACCGAGGTGCACGACGTGCGTGAACTCGTGGAAGGAGGTGCGCGCCCACGAGAAGTTGCCGCGCATCTCGGAGTTCGGCGAGAGCGCCGTCACGACCGGCCCGAAGCAGACGCCGAGCGCGGGGAAGCCCTCGAAGCCCGTCGAGCGCACGGAGAAGTCCTGGTGGCGGCGGAACACCTCGATGTGCGTCGGCGACGGCGTGAAGCCGTAGCGCTGCGCGAGCTCCTCGCGCGCCTCGCGGTAGAACGGCTCGAGGTAGACCTGCAGGACCTCTTGCGCGTCCGGCTTCCAGGCGAACGAGAGGTCGCCGAAGTCGTCGCGGACGTACTCGCGCTCCAGTCGCTCGAGCACCATCGTCATGTTCTTGCGCCAGGCATCCTGGCGCAGGCCCCCGGCTTGCCGCGAGCGCTTGAGCGCGGCCAGCGCGCCCGCCTCGTCGCCCGTATTCGCGAGCGCGTGGCCGAGGTGCGTCCAGGCCTCGTAGTCGGTCTCGTCGCGCTCGACGGCGCGGCGCAAGAACGGCAGCGCTTCGGCGAAGCGGTACAGCTCGAGCAGATGCTTGCCGACCTGGCGCTCGGGCTGGCTGTCGCGCGGATCGGTCTCGAGCAGCGCGGCGAGGATCGCCTCGCAGCTGTCGCGGTCGTGCTCGACCCAGGAG
>CAYGST010000644.1:0-2782 GCA_964352415.1 uncultured Planctomycetaceae bacterium
GGAGGTGCGTCGTGAGCGAGCGCCCCGTCGACCGCGCGGTGACCGCCGAGCTGCTCGCGAAGTACGACCAGCCCGGCCCGCGCTACACCAGCTATCCGACCGCCGTCGAGTTCGACGAGGCGCTCGGCCGCGAGGAGTACGAGGCGCGCCTCGCCGAGGCGGACGCGCTCGGGGACGATCCGCTCTCGGTCTACGTGCACCTGCCGTTCTGCGAGGAGCGCTGCCTGTTCTGCGGCTGCCACGTGATCATCTCGCCGGACAAGGGCAAGGCGACGCCGTACCTCGGGCTGCTCGAGCGCGAGATCGAGCTGGTCGCGGAGCGCCTGCCGAACCGCCGCAAGTTCTCGCAGCTGCACCTCGGCGGCGGGACGCCGACCTACCACTCGGCCCAGGAGCTCGACAGCCTGCTCGGGACCTTCCTCGAGCACTTCGAGCCCGTCGAGGGCGCGGAGCTGGCCGTCGAGTGCGACCCGCGCGTCACCAGCGAGGAGCAGATCGACGTGCTCGCCGCGCGCGGCTTCAACCGCATCTCGTTCGGCGTGCAGGACTTCACCCTGAAGGTGCAGGAGGCGATCAACCGCGTGCAGACCGAGGAGGAGACGCTCAACCTGATCGAGCGCGCTCGCTCCCACGGCTTCCGCGGCATCAACGTCGACCTGATCTACGGCCTGCCGCACCAGACGCTCGAGACCTTCGAGAAGACGGTGGAGACGGTCATCGAGCACGGAGCCGATCGCGCCGCCGTGTACTCCTTCGCCTTCGTGCCGTGGATCCGCGGCCACATGAAGAACCTCGCGGAGACGGACTTCCCGGACCGCGACCTGAAGTTCGCGTTGTTCGCCGCCGCGCGCGAGCGCTTCCTCGCCGCCGGCTACGAGCCGATCGGTATGGACCACTTCGCGAAGCCCGACGACGAGCTGTCGAAGGCCCGCAAGGAGCACCGCCTGCGGCGCAACTTCCAGGGCTACGCCGTCATCCCCGCCGACGACGTGATCGGCCTCGGCATCAGCGCCATCGGTGACGTCCGCGGCGCCTACGTCCAGAACGCGAAGAAGCTCACCGACTACCGCGCGCACATCGAGGCGGGCGAGCTGCCGGTGATGCGCGGCGTCGCCCTGCAGGGCGAGGACGCCATGCGCCGCGAGCTGATCCACGAGCTGATGTGCAACTTCCGCGTCGAGAAGCGCCACATCGAGGAGCGCTACGGCGTCGACTTCGACGAGCGCTTCGCGATCGACCTCGCGCGCCTGCAGCCGGCCGTCGATAGCGGCCTCGCCGAGGTCACGCCCGAGGCGATCTCCGCGACGCCGAAGGGCGAGCTCTTCATCCGCAACCTCGCGATGTGCTTCGACACCTACTGGCGCGAGAAGCACGAGGGCGGCGACAAGCCGACCTTCAGCCGCACCGTCTGAGTCCGGCGCCACCCCACGCACGAAGCCCCACCCATGAGCGCCGAGTCCCCCCGCAGCAAGCGCGTCGTCGTCGTCGGCGCCGGCATCAACGGCCTCGCCGCCGCGTGGAGCGCCCACGAGTCCAGCGGCGGCGCGGCCGACGTCTGGTGCCTCGAGGCCGGTCCGGAGGTCGGCGGCAAGGCGCGCACGCGGCGGGAGGACGGCTGGCTCGTCGAGGAGGGCCCGACGGGCTTCCTCTCCGGCGAGCCGGTGCTCGAGGAGCTGATGTGGCGCGCCAAGCTGGACGCCGTTCCGGCGGACGAGACGGCCGCGCGCCGCTACGTCGTCACGGACGGCCGCGCCCGCGAGATCGTGATGAACCCCGTCGCCTTCGCGCGGAGCGGCATCCTCTCCATCCCCGGCCTCCTGCGCATCGCGCGCGAGCCGTGGATCCCGCGCCGCGACGAGCGCGAGGGCGAGGAGAGCGTCTTCGACTTCGCGGAGCGCCGACTGGGTCGCCAGGCCGCCGAGCGCTTGATCGCGCCGATGGTGCTCGGCGTGTTCGCGGGCGACGCGCAGCGCATCTCGTTGCCGGCGGCCTTCCCGCGCATGGCCGAGCTCGAGCGCGAGCACGGTTCGCTGTTCAAGGCCATGTTCGCGGTCGCCAAGGCGCAGAGCACCGCCCCCGCCTCCGAGCGCGGCGGCCCCGCGGGCCCGAAGGGCAAGCTGCACTCGTTCCGCGATGGCATGCAGGCTCTGCCGCGCGCGCTCGCCGCCAACGCCCCCTTCGCGGTGCGCACGGGCAAGCCGGTCGCGAGCCTCGATCACGACCCGGCCCGCGGCGCCTGGCGCTTCACGATCGAGGGCGTCGCGGACCCGCAGTGGGCCGATGAGGTCATCCTCTCCTGCGACGCGCGCACCACGTCCCGCCTCCTGCGCTCCTTCCTGCCGGAGGTCTCCGACGAGCTCGACGCCATCCCGATCCCGGGCCTCGCCGTCGTCGGCCTCGGCTACGACAGCCCGGCCAGCATCGCCGCCTTCCCGACGGGCTTCGGCGCCCTGATCCCGCGCGACGAGGGCTTCCGCTCCCTGGGCGTCCTGTTCGACGACCAGCTCTTCCCGGGTCGTTCCCCGGATGGCAAGGCCCTGGTGCGCGTGATGCTCGGCGGCGCCGTCGACCCGGAGGCCGCGACGCTGCCGGAGAAGGAGCTCGTGCGCATCGCCAGCGACGACCTCGCCAGCCTCTTCGGCCTCCCGGACCGCCCGACGAGCTACGAGCTCATCCGCTGGACCGAGTCCATCCCGCAGTACGAGGTCGGCCACCTCGCGCGGGTCCAGCGCATCGACAACGCGCTGGCCCGCTTCAGCGAGCACCACCCGGGCCTGTCGGT
>CAYGST010000645.1:0-2781 GCA_964352415.1 uncultured Planctomycetaceae bacterium
CGAAGACTCGGGCATGGGGAAACGGCAGGAGGCGGACCAGCTCGAATCGCTCGCGCGGCGGGTGAAGACGGAGGTCCCGACGATCGACGTGGAGGTGGAGGGCTCGGAGCTCCGGCTCGGCCGGGGACGCCGGACGGTCGCGCTGGGCCCGGAGGACATCGGCGGCTTCAGCTCGAGCGAGCGGGCCGAGCGGCGCCGCGAGGGACGGAGCTACGCCGACCTCAAGGCCGGGGAGGTCTTCGTCGACGAGCCCGGGCTCGTCCTGCTGCTGCGGGTCGGCCGGGCCGAGGGGCGGCTCACCCCCCAGCAGTGCGCCGTGCTCGCGGCCGTCCTGGAAGCGGGCGAGTTCGACTGGCTGAACGAGGCCCTCGCGCTGGAGCCCGGCGTGCTGCGCGAGGAGCTGGCGAGACGGGTCGGTCTGCAGCTCGCCCCCTCCAGCATCTCGAAGCTGCGCAAGGCGCTCGCCAGCCCGCGCCTCTTGCGGCGCGGACGGCCCTCGGCGGCGCGCGCGTTCGAAGCCATCCTGTCCGAGTTCCGGCTGGATGCCGTCGGGCGAGCCCTTCGGCTCCCTGCGCCGGCGAACGGCGGCGTCGAGTGGATCTGCGAACAGGCCCGGGGCGCGCGGGTCGTCGAAGGCGTGGCTCGCGTGCTCGGAGAGGAGACCGGAGCCGTGATCGAACCCGTCGACGTCCTCGTGGATCGCCCGGTGGCGCTGCAGCTCGAAGAAGCGCTCGGCGGCGCGGTCAGCGCGGACTTCCGCGGCCCCTCGATCCTCGTGCGGGGGATCTCGAGGCTCACCCTCGACGAGCTGGCTCCGTCCGGCTCGCCGCGCCTGCTGACGGTCCTCGCGATCGCCGAGGCACTGGCCTCGAACGTGCCCGTCCTGCGCGAGTCCGCCGGCCGCGTCGCGGACGAGTGGAGGACGCGATGGAAGTGACCGTGGACGACAGCATCGAGCTGTTCGATCAGCTCCTGCGCGTGGCCGCGCTCGCGGAGAAGGAGGGCCTCCCCCTCCGGCTGATCGGTGGCGCCGCGATGCAGCTGTGGGGGCACGCGCTGAACGAGACGCGCACCATGACCTCGGACCTCGACTGGGCGCTGACGCCTGCGGAGCTCCCGGACACCGAGACGGCACGCACGCGCCTCCAAGCGCTGGTTTCCGCCCTGCGGGAGCTCGGCTTCGAGCGGCCCGCCGATTGGCGGCCTTCGCGCAGTGGACGGTTCCAGTTCCAGCACGCCGACGGAAAGATCGACGTCGAGTTCCTCTGCGGAGAGGTCTCCTTCGGTCGGCGCTCGCGACGGGACCCCGCCTATGAACTCGCGGGCCTCGGCGACGCGGAGGACCCTCCCGCCTTCTACGCAGCGAGGACCCCCTGGATCGACAAGATCGATCGCTGGCTGCGCGTGCGTGTCGTGGGGGCCGAGCGAACCGCGGAGGTCTGGATCCCGAACCTCACCTCCCTGGCCCTGCTGAAGCTCAAGGCCGTCCGGGACAAGCTCCAGCGCGTCGACGAGGAACGAGATCCCAAGCAGCTCGAGTACGAGCGCGGCCGACTCCAGCGGCACGGCGACGACCTGCTCACGCTGATGCGCTGGCTCGAGGAGCGGGGCGAGTTCGTCGATCTGCTCGACCGAGTCCGCAAGGACGTCGACGTCGGCTCGCTGTCGATCGAGTCGGAGCGACGCCTGCTGGCGATCGACCCCGGCCGGGTTCACGACCACTCGACACTGCGGGACGGTGTTCGACGACTCGCGAGGGCGGCGAACTCCGGCAAGGCCTGAGCGGAGAAGATCGACACTCGCAAATGGAGTGGGTCAACGGGGGTGGCCGTGCGAGCCGGGAACGCTGCTCGAATCGGGACCACCGCAGCTCATCCCGACCCTTCCGCCCCCGAAGCGGCCCTTCCACTCGCCAAGCCCCGCCGCACCATGAACTCCACCTCGGCGTTCATCCGCGTGGGCCGCAGCTCCACCGACGGATGCTTGTTCGCCCAGACGCGGAAGATCTCGTCCACGAAGCCCTGACCGACGGCAGGAACGCGATCGAAGTCGAACTCCACGACGCGGAAGCGCTCCAGCCGCGTGAGCAGACGACGCGCCTCGGAACGGGAGACGAAGTGCACGCCCTGCTCGTAGAGGCGCACGGTGCAGCGCGTGCGGTCGAACTGGAGGTCGGTCGTGAAGCGGTCGAAGGTCTCGGATAGGGAACGGCGAGCGGAGAGGTCCAGCTCGAAGACGACGCGGGTCCCGGGCCGCTCCTCCGAGGCTCGCACGGTCTGGTCCTGCAGCGCCGCATCGACGATCCAGGAGAGCCCGTTCGCGGTGAGCTCGAAGTGCGCGACGACCTTCGAGCTGAAGAACAGGCCCTCGCCCGAGTGTCGATCCGGCTGCGTCGTGAGCTTGCCCTGCGTGAGCTGCTGCAAAGCGTGGAGATGATCTTCGAGGGCGAGCCGCGAGCGCAGGTTCTCGAAGGCACCGATCCCCTCGTCGACGACGACCACCTCGAGGGTCTCGTCCTGGCGCCGGGCCTCCACCAGGACCTCGGCGGCCCCCGAGTGGTCGATCGCGTTGTTGACCAGCTCGGCGACGACGTAGCGCAACGTCATCGAGGCCTCCGGCGTTCCGACGTCCGAACCGAGCCAAGCGGCGATCTCGTCGAGGACCCGGTCCTCACCGCCCTCGTTCGTCGCCCCGATCCAGCGGAAGCCGGGTGTGTCGGCCGAGCGATAGCGCGTCCCCCGGCCCGCCCCCTCCCCAACGAGCCAACCCACGTCGCCCGCC
>CAYGST010000646.1:0-2779 GCA_964352415.1 uncultured Planctomycetaceae bacterium
GCTATAACACTGCCTTGGAAGAGATTCTGACCCCAGATCAAATGGACTTGATGACGACCCTGCGGGAAGAACAGCAAGCGGCGGCTGAGGACGACGTTTCCGCATCTGAGCCCCCTGGAGACCTTTGGGCCGAACTGGATCTGACTGAAGATCAGGCGGCTGAAGTGGCGGTGGTCAAATCAGGGATGGTGGCTGACTTTGAAGCGGTACTGACCCCAGAACAACTGGAAGAAGCCACAGAAATGGGTTTCCTCGATTCGGTTTTAGGTCGTTGATGATTTAAATCATTGATTGACTCGGCTAGAGATCACGTTTCCTTCACTCACATCACACTTTGCTCCCCTCAATTTTCTGGATATGGCATCGAGGGGAGTTTTCTTAATCATGACGGTCACAGCAGAATGGTCAAAGCAGATGCAGCCCCATCCCCCCAGAAGCGACTGCCCAGGTGGCTATGGGTATTACTGGCGATCGCCCTTGTGTCTTTTGGACTCGTGCGTTGGCGATCAGCCTCAGCCCCTAACCTCAAGGACGCCGATACCGCAGCCCTGACGCAGCCCGTCACCGCCAATACCCTGACCGTTCGGGTCGATGGCAGTGGCACTGTGGTTTCGGTCGATACGGTCAACCTCAGCCCTAAAACCACGGGACGGCTTGAAACCTTGTCTGTGGAACAGGGGGATGCGGTGCAGACCGGCCAAATCTTGGCGCGGATGGATGTCGGTAGTTTGCCGGCGGAGTTAGCCCAAGCCCAGGCGCAACAGGCCCAGGCCCAAGCCGACTATGACCGGGTGCGGGCGGGCAATCGCCCTGAAGCGATTCGGCGGGCGGCGGCCCAGGTGACCGCTGCCGAATCCCGCTTAGTCCTGGCCTCGAACCAGTTAGCGCGTTATCAGGACCTGGCTAGCCAAGGGGCGATTGCCCAAAACGAGCTGGACCAGTATGTGAATGAGGTCAACACCGCCGCCGCCAACCTCAAGGAAGCTCAAGAGCAGCTTGATGAAACCACCAGTGGCTCCCGCAGCGAGGATGTTGCCGCTGCTGCCGCCGCCGTTGACGCCGCTCGTGCCAGGGTGGCGATTATCGAAACCCAACTGGATGATGCCAACATCCGTGCCCCGTTTGGCGGCATTGTCACCCAAACCTATGCCACGGTCGGGGCGATCGTCACCCCGACCACCACTGCTTCTGCGACTGCTTCCGCCACCTCCAGTTCGATTTTAGCTTTGTCCTCGGGGCTAGAGGTGCAGGTAGATGTGACGGAAGCCAGCATCGGGCAGATCCAAGAGGGGCAGTCGGTAGACATCCTGGTGGATGCCTTTACGAATCAAACCTTTAAGGGCAAGGTGGTGCGGATTGCGCCGGAGGCGGTAATTGAGAATAACGTCACCACATTTCAGGTGGTGGTCGAGCTGCTTACCGGTCTAGACCAACTCCGCTCAGGCATGACCGTGGATGCCGTTTTTGTGGGGGATACGGTCACCGATGCCCTGATGGTGCCGACGGTGGCGATCGCCACCGAGGCGGGTCAAATGGGGGTACGCGTCCCCGATGACCAGGGTGACCCGATTTTTCGACCGGTGACAGTGGGCTTGACCCAAACTGGGCAAACCCAAATTTTGAGTGGCCTAGAAGCGGGCGATCGGGTCTTTTTAGACCTCCCCCCCACCGACGTACCCCTGTCTTTACCCTAATGCTTAGCCTGAAAATATTTAGACTGCATCTTCACCATGGGATTTGATCCGGTCGAAAACGCCCACATGGCGGTCAAAACCTTGGCCGCCAACAAAATGCGCAGCGGTTTAACCATGCTGGGCATCATCATCGGCAATGCCTCAGTGATTGCCATGGTAGCCGCAGGACAAGCGACCCAAAGCTTTGTCACTCAGCAGTTTAAGGACTTGGGTACCAACGTCCTCTTTATTACCCCAGGGGATGCCCAACGAGGCCCGTCCGGGGGGGTGCGGGCCGATACCCTGACCCTGGCGGATGCGGATGCGATCATGCAAGAAGTGCTAGCCGTGGAGGCCGTCTCCCCCGAAAAAAACCAGCGGTTTCGGGTCACCCAGGGGGTCGCCGACACCCAGGCCAATATTGTCGGCACCACCGCCGAATATCCCCTGGTGCGAAACATCACCATGGCCCAAGGACGATTTCTCAACCCCATTGATACCGTCACCCATTTGCGGGTCACGGTGCTCGGGAGCGATGCCGCCACGCTGCTGTTTGGCAATCAGAATCCCTTGGACCAAAGGGTTCGCATCAATAACCTCAGCTTTACGGTGGTGGGGGTGGTCTCCCCGAGGGGATCGTCCTTTGGCCAAAACCAGGACGAGACAATTTATATCCCGATTACGGTGATGGCCAATCAACTCACCGGTCAGGAGACGGGCAAAACCAGTCCCACGGTGCAAGTCATTGCTGTCTCTACCCGCAGCGATGCTGAAGCGAGTGCAGCCCAGTATCAAATCACCAATTTGCTGCGACTGCGCCACGGCATTTTGCGTGGGGACAACGATTTTACGGTGCAGAGCCAGCAAGAGTTGTTGGCAACGGCTGACAGCATTACCGACATCTTGGTGATGGTGTTGGCCTTTACGGCGAGCATCTCCCTGCTGGTGGGGGGCATTGGCATCATGAACATTATGCTGGTGTCGGTCACCGAGCGCACCCGAGAGATTGGCCTCCGTAAGGCGATTGGGGCCACAGAACCGGATATTTTGGCCCAGTTCACCATTGAGGCGGTGGTATTGGCGGTGGTGGGGGGGCTGATCGGCAC
>CAYGST010000647.1:0-2140 GCA_964352415.1 uncultured Planctomycetaceae bacterium
GCTTCGCGTCCTACACGGACGGCTCCAAGGCCACGATCGACATGTTCTGCATCACCGCGTCCCTCATGGTGGGAACGGCGGGCTTGCCCCACGTGATCGTGCGCTTCTACACCGTCCCGCGCGTGCGCGACGCGCGGAAGTCGGCGGGCTGGGCGCTCCTGTTCATCTCGGTCCTCTACACGACGGCGCCCGCCGTCGCCGTCTTCGCGCGCAGCAACCTGCTGGAGACCGTCTCGGGCAAGACATACACCGAGATGCCGGCGTGGTTCGGCAACTGGGAGGCGACGGGGCTGATCGCGTTCGAGGACAAGAACGGTGACGGTCTCATCCAGTACGTCGGTCCCGCTGCGGTCGACGATGCCGGCGCGCCCATAGCGAACGAGCTGACGATCGACCGCGACATCATGGTGCTCGCCAACCCTGAGATCGCGGGGCTGCCGAACTGGGTCATCGCGCTCGTCGCGGCCGGCGGACTCGCGGCGGCGCTCTCGACGGCCGCGGGCCTGCTGCTCGTCGTCTCCTCGGCGATCAGCCACGACCTGCTCAAGCGCGCGCTGCGTCCGAACATCACCGAGAAGGAGGAGCTGCTCGCGGCCCGCATCGCGGCAGCGGCTGCCGTCTGCGTCGCTGGCTACCTCGGCATCAACCCGCCTGGTTTCGTCGGGCAGGTCGTCGCGTTCGCGTTCGGTCTCGCGGCGTCGACGTTCTTCCCCATCATCCTGATGGGGATCTTCTCGAAGCGCATGAACCGCGAAGGCGCGATCTCGGGGATGCTGACGGGGCTCCTCTTCACCGGGCTCTACATCTTCTACTTCCGGTTCTGGCGCCCCGAGGCGGACCAGCCGGAGAACTGGCTGTTCGGCATCTCGCCCGAGGGCATCGGTGCGGTCGGGATGGCCGTCAACTTCGCGGTCGCCGGTCTCGTCGCGCGCTTCACGCCTCCGCCGCCGCAGCACGTGCAGGAGCTCGTCGAGAGCATTCGCGTGCCGCGCGGATGAAGGGACGAGGCGGCTCTACTGACTGAAGCGCACGTCGACGGTGACGGGGTCGTGGTCCATGTCTCCGAGCCTGCGGCCGCGCCACACGCCGGCGCGCTCCACGACGAGCGCCGGGCTCGAGAGGAAGACGTAGTCCAGTCGGCGATCGGGTTCCGCCGTCGGGCCCGCGCGGAGCGCGCCGTCCGTCAGGCGCGTGGCGACGTAGTTGTAGGTCTCGACGTCGAGGTGCTCGTTGTCGGTGAACAGATCGCGTCGCTTGCCGAGGTCCAGGTCGAGGTTGAGGTCGCCGAGGAGCACGGTGGGAAGACCGTCGTCCGGGGCTCGCAGCGCCTCCGTGGCCTCTCCAATCAGGCGATTGCGCTCCTCTGCGGAGAACGCGTCGGCGTGCAGCACGACGCCACGAACCCGGTGGCCAGCTTCGTCCTCGTACTCGAAGCCCATCGCGCGCGGGCCGTCGACGGGAAGGGGCAGGCGGCGCAGCCGTCCGTCACGCGCAACCATGGCAACTCGCCTTCCACCGCCGGTGGCGAGCAGGTACGTGGCGCGCTCGCCCCCGGTCGCGCGCGCCAGCCTGCGCAGCTGCTGCTCGAAGGCGACCTCTTGGAAGGCGACGAGGTCGGGAGCGAGCTCTCGCAGTGACGCGCCGAGTCCATCCAAGTGCTCGTCGCGCAGGGGGCGGAGTCCGTTCGCGCCGCTGCCTCCGACGTTCCACGTCACGAGCCGCAGGGTCTCCGGCGCGCGCGGGCTCGGTTGGAACTCGTCGCGGCGCCACTCGGGCGCGCCGAAGCCGAACCACAGGAGCGCGCTGGCGGCGAGGAACAGCGCGGCCTCGAGCCAGCGGTCCGCGCCGCGCATCAGGCCTCCTCCCGCCGGCGGAAGCGATGGAAGGCGAGCGCCAGGAACAGGCTCGCGTAGCCGAGCAGCCGCAGCGCATCGGTCGAGAGCTCCGCCCAGGGGATCTCCTCGCGAAACAGCCCTCGCCAATAGGCGAGGTAGCTGGTGAACAGCCAGGGGCGCAGATCCGCGAAGAACGGGATCTCCGCGACGACGTACAGCACGAGGTAGAGCGCCACGGAGGTCCCGACCGCGTTGACCGCGCTGCGCGACCATATGGCCAGCGTCCGCCGCGATCCCCGATAAAG
>CAYGST010000647.1:2150-2778 GCA_964352415.1 uncultured Planctomycetaceae bacterium
GTTTCGCGAGGAGATCCCCTGGGCGGAGCTCTCGACCGATGCGCTGCGCGACCAGGCCGAGATCCAGAGGCTCAGGGCGAGCGGGACCAGGAGCGCCAGGCTCGCCGCGGGCCAGGCGAGCGCGAAGCGCACGAGCGCGTCCGTCTGGTCGAGGTGCTGGTGGCGGTCCGTCATCTGCAGCACGCCGGGGTAGAGATCGAGGTCGCCCCATCCGACCGTGACCAGGCCGATCAGCAGCGTCGTCACGAGGAAGGCTCCCGCGAGCGCGGACGAGTAGGCGAACGCGACGGCGAGCTTCCCGACGAAGAGCCGCGCGCGGCTGATCGGTCGCGTGAGGTAGAGGCGCAGCGTGCCGTCCGCGCCGTCGCCGGCGAGCTGGGCCCCGCCTTCGGTGGCGACGAAGATGGGGAGCAGCAGCAGGAAGGCGAAGTAGAACGCGTAGATCGAGAACGTCAGCCCGTTGAAGTAGGAGCGGTTCTCGAAGGTGTAGCGGAACGAGACGTTTCCACCGGTGCGGTTCTGCGCGTACGTGTAGAAGCCGAGGAGCATCAGCACGAGGAAGAACGAGAGCGCGGCTCCGGCGACGATCGGTCGCCGGGAGCGCCGCAGGCGCAGGGCCTCGAGGCGC
>CAYGST010000648.1:0-2776 GCA_964352415.1 uncultured Planctomycetaceae bacterium
GCCCACGTAGGGCGGCGCGCCCGTCAGGATCTCGCACAGGATCGCGCCGAGCGCGTCCACGCCTACGTCGTCTCGAGCGAGGAGCGCGCCCACCGCGCCGAGGTCGAGGCGACCGAGGCCCGCGTGCGCGCCGAGGAGGACCGCAAGGCGCGTCGCCTCACGCTCGCGCTGGGAGCGGCGGTCGTCGCGATCGTGCTCGTCGGCAGCGGCGGGTGGCTGTGGGTGCAGAGCGAACGCGCGGCCCAGCAGACCGTCGAGGCGCAGCGTCGCGAGGAGCTGGCCGAGCGCGACCGGCTCCTGCGCGAGGAGGTCAACGGGGCGCTCAACGACGCCGCCGTGTTCCAGGGCGCCGAGAGCTGGGACGAGGCGATCGTCGCCGCCGAGCGCGCCCGCGCCCTCGCGGCGGCGAGCGAGGCCGGCGCCGAGCTCATCGCCTCGGTCGACGCGACGCTGGCCGCACTGAACGAAGGGCTCGCGGGCGCGGAGCGCCGGGAGGAGTTCCGGCGCGACACCCAGCGGCTGGTCGCGGAGCTGCGCGAGGTCGCGCGCCCGGACGAGCAGCTGGAGGACGAGGACAAGGACCGCCAGTTTCGCGAGACCTTCCTGGCCCACGGCATCGATCTCGACGGCGTCAAGCTGGAAGGGGCGGCCGAGCAGCTGACGCGCCGCGGTCTGGGCTCCGAGGTCGCGCTGGCCCTCGACGCCTGGGGGGAGGTCCGGCGCCTGCGCGAGGACGAGGACGGCGCGCTGCGCCTGCTCGAGCTGGCGCACCGGATCGACCCCGACCCGGACCGCGCGCACCTGCGAGAGGCGATGGCGGTGCGCGACCTCGAGGAGCTGCGCTACCTCGCGGAGGAGGGCTTCGAAGGCCAGCCCGCGAGCACCTGGGCGCTGCTCGGCGCGTCGCTCGCGCGCCTCGAGGACCGGGACCTCGCGCTCGAGGTGTTCCGCACCGGTCTGGGGCTCCATCCGGAGGACTTCGAGCTGCACTACCTGCTCGCCGCTCAGCTGACGCCGGGCGTCGAGGACTCGAAGACGCACGCGGAGCTGCGTGAGGCCGAGGCGCTCTGGCGGGCGGCGCTGGCGCTCGACCACACCGCCGCAGGAGCGCACTTCGCGCTCGGGTGGGTCTACCGTGGCCTTCAAGACCCGGAGAGGGAGCTGCGCCAGTTCGACCTCGCCTACGAGCTCGACCCCACCCTGAATGAGTGCTGGTTCCGACGGGCTCAGGCGCTGGGGCGCCTCGGGCGCCTCGAGGAGGCGAGGGCCAGCTACGAGAAGGGAACCGAGCTGGAGGAGCCGGCCTGGGTCGAGGGCTGGTCGCGGGCGTCCCTGGCCCGGTACGTCGCGCTCGATGGAGATCACGAGCGGGCGCTGCAGATGAGCCGGGACACCTGGGACTCCAGACTCAGCTCCGGCTTCTTCCTGCGCATCTGGCTCCTGCAGGGCTTCGGGGTCGTGGCGGGGCTCACGGGCGACGAGGCTCCGCTCGTCGAAGCGCGGCAGCTGGTCGACGAGTACTTCGCGGGTTCGGGCGACGCCGGAGTACGGGACCTGACGCGGGCCTACGAGCGCTATTCGGGTCTCCTGCTCCAGCTGGCGGTCCATCGAGGTCAGCTCCACTCGCCGCCGCCCATCACCGACGAGGGCCGCCGGGTCCTGCTCGCCCACTGCATCGAGGTGGCGCGGGACGGGACCGAGCTCGGTCAGGACAACATCGGGCTCTGGCGGCACCTCGGTCAGGCGAGCTACTTCGCCGGCGACGCCGAGACCGCGGTCGCGGCGCTGACCCGAGAGGACGAGCTGGACGACGAGGACGATGTCGTGAACGGCTTCGCCCTGGCCCTGGCGCTCCTCGCCAGCGGCGACGAGACCCGGGCGCGAAGTCGCTACCTCGAGGCGCTGACCTGGATGGCGATGGACCCGCAGAGCTCCGCTCCCGGGCGTGAGTGGTGGCGCGAGCGATGCGCCGAAGCCCTGGAACTCGAGTGACTCCCGTCGGACCTGGCCCGGGCCCGTTGACCCGCGTGCGGCCAGCGGGAATCCTGTCCGCATGACCTCCGCTCCCGATTCCGACGCGGCCTGGGCAGCGCTTCCCGTCACCCGCGACGCGCTCCTGGACGCGGCGCGCGCGGCCCACGCGCGCGCCCACAGCCCGTACTCGAACGTGCGCGTCGGGGCGGCCCTCGTCGATCGCGACGGCCGGATCTTCACCGGCTGCAACGTCGAGAACGCGAGCCACGGCTTGACGGTCTGCGCCGAGCGCAACGCGATCGGCCGCGCGGTCGCCGACGGCGCGGGCGAGCTGCTCGCCGTCGCGATCGCGAGCGACCAGCCCGCGCCGCTGATGCCGTGCGGCGCCTGCCGCCAGGTGCTCTGCGAGTTCGCGCCCGAGCTGCTCGTGGCGACGGTCGGCGCCGAGGGCGCGGTCGTGCTCTCGCGCCTCGACCTCCTCCTGCCGCAGGCGTTCACCCGCCGCGACCTGCCGTGAGGGCCGGGGACGCGAGCCGCGATCGGCTCGAATCCGCGAGCCGCCGTCCGTCGAAGCGCCGCGCAGGGAACGCGCCGATCGCCCTCTTCACCCCCGCACGATGAGCGTCCCCAAGAAGGCCCGCGAGCGCGCCGCCGACGAGCTGCGCGCCGAGCTCGAGCGTCACAACCGCCTCTACTACTCCGAAAGCGCGCCCGAGATCTCCGATGCGGAGTACGACCGGCTGTTCCGTGAGCTGCAGGCCCTGGAGGGCGAGGACCCGGAGCTCGTGACCTTGTACAGCCC
>CAYGST010000649.1:0-801 GCA_964352415.1 uncultured Planctomycetaceae bacterium
CCCTGGGAGCACGCCAGAACGAGAAGTCGCGGTTTGGCCCTCCCCACGCACGCCCCCCCGGACCGATAAAAAGTTCGGCCCAGGCCGTGACTGCCCCATTGCTGGAGCGTCCTTGTCCTGTAGGCTGGAAGTCGTTCGGGAGCGAGTCGCCGGCGCCGCCGGAGTTCCGCACCGAACGCAGGGATGCCCCAGCGACGCCCGATCCGCGCGATCCGGCCACGCGCCGCGGCTCCCTCCGGCAGATCATCGTCCTGCCGCGTCGGCGTGTGAGCCTCAGGGCCCACGACACGCCGGCTCGCGGAGGCCGAGTCGCTCGCGCGCGAGCGGCACCCCGGAATCGACGGCGCCCTGCTCGCATGGCCCTTCGTTCGCGCCTGGACGCATCCGGTCCCCACGGGGATCGCGTGTCCGACCCCCCTGGCACCCCGTGTGGGTGCCGCGATGGGAGCCCTCGCAGGCTCACCGAGGCCCTCGGCCCAACCCGAGGACCGTATCCCAACTCGCCAGACGGAGGATCCGCTTGGCCCCCCGAGACAAGACGCACACCAGCGATCCGGCGCCTTTCGGCGCCATGGAACCGACCTCCAAGCCGAGGCGGACGACCCGCAAGCCCCGCTCCGATGAAGCTGGCTCAGAGGGATCCGCCAGCGGCGCTGAGCCGAGAGCAAAGCCGAAGTCGGCCCCCGAAGTCCGTAGTGGCGGCGGCGGCGATCGGCGCGACGGCGGCGATGGAGGAGGCGACGGCGGCGACGATAAGCGTCGCAGCGGCACGCGCCGCGGCGGACGCCGGCGCCGCAAGCG
>CAYGST010000649.1:811-2775 GCA_964352415.1 uncultured Planctomycetaceae bacterium
CGGGGACGAGGCGCAAGGCAGTGAGCCCCAGGGCGCTGGCGCCGGAACCCAGGACGCGCCCCCGCGCGAGTCGCGAGAGGCTGGCGACGGCACCGGCCGCAGGCGACGCCGGCGACGCTCCAAGAGCAACAAGGGCGGAGACGGCGGCGGTTCGCAACCCCAGGGCGGCGGCCAGCAAGGCGGCGGCCAGCAGAGCTCCCAGCAGAGCGGCTCCCGGGGCGGCGACAAGACCACCGGTATGGCCAGCGGCATGTTCGTCGCGGAGACGGGCGGCTTCGGCACCCTGCGCAGCCTCGAGCGCCAGTGGATCCCGTCCAAGCAGGACATCTTCGTCCCGCAGCGGCTCATCCAGAAGTTCAAGCTGCGCGACGGCTCGATCGTCGAGGGCCCGACGGGCAAGGGCAACAAGTACAAGCTCCAGCTCGAGAACGTCACGAAGATCGACGGCGAGGACCCGAAGCACTTCGCGAACCTGCGCGCCTTCAAGACCCTCACGACGATCGACCCCGACTTCCACTACGAGGTCGGTGACATCACCGGTGACGTGACGATGCGCGTGCTCGACATCCTCGCGCCGATCGGTCGGGGTCAGCGCGGGCTGATCACCGCGGCGCCGCGCACGGGCAAGACCTCGCTTCTGCGCGAGTTCGCCAAGGGCATCGAGAAGGGCTACCCCGAGGTGCACCTGATGGTGCTGCTCGTCGACGAGCGCCCGGAGGAGGCGACGGACTGGCAGCGCTCGACGGGCGGTCAGGTCTTCGTCTCGACCAGCGACGAGTCGCCGAAGAACCACGTGCGCCTCGCCGAGGCGGTCTGGAAGCGCTGCCAGCGGATGGTGGAGCTCGGCCAGGACGTCGTGCTGATCCTCGACTCGATCACGCGCCTCGCGCGGGCCTACAACAATTTCTCGGGCGGCAGCGGCCGCACGATGAGCGGTGGCCTGGACTCGCGCGCGATGGAGCGTCCGCGTCAGATCTTCGGCAGCGCGCGCAACACGGAGACCGCGGGCAGCCTGACGATCCTCGGCACGGCGCTGATCGACACCGGCAGCCGCATGGATCAGATGATCTTCGAGGAGTTCAAGGGCACCGGCAACATGGAGGTCGTCTTGAACCGCAAGCTCGCGGATCGGCGCATCTTCCCCGCCATCGACATCGAGAAGACGGGCACGCGGAAGGAGGAGAAGATCGTCTCCAGCCGCCGGCTCAAGCGCATCAACACGCTGCGACGCGTGCTCCTGCGCATGAACTTCATCGAGGCGATGGAGCTCCTGACCGAGAAGCTGCTGGACGTCGAGAAGACCGATGACTTCCTCCAGCGCTTCGAGATCGACCCCGAGGCCTGAGGTGGCGAAGGCGGAGCCCGAGCAGCGCAGGCGCTGGCTCGGGCCGCTCCTCGTCCTCGCGCTGTTCGCCGCGGCCCTGGGGCTGCGCGCGCGCGGCGTCGAGCACGGACTGCCGCGCAACTACGTGCCCGACACGCACGTGGTGCGCTCGGCCCTCGGCATGGCCCAGGAGAAGAGCCTGGCGCCGCCGGTCGGCCGCTACTCGACCTATCCGAACCTGATGCCGTACCTGCTGCTGCCGGCCTACGGCGGCTACTTCGCGCTCGGCTCGGCGGAGGGGAGCTGGGAGGGCGCCGCCGGCTTCAAGGAGCACGTGCTGGCGCAGCCCGCCGGCGTGCACCTGATCGCCCGCTGGCTGGTCGTCCTGATGGGCGCGCTCACGCCGCTCCTCGTCCTGCGCGCGGCGCGCGCGGCGGGGCTCGGCGCGGGCGCCTGGTTCGCGGCGGCGCTCACCGCGACGGGCCTGATGCACGTGCACTTCAGCGTGCAGGAGCGGCCCTGGGGCGCCGTGGTGTTCTTCGCCGCGCTCGCCGCCTGGCCAGCAGCGCTCTACGCGACCGAGCCCACGCGTCGGCGCCTCTTGCTCTGCGGCCTCGCCGCCGCGCTCGGCGCCGCTTGT
>CAYGST010000650.1:0-2774 GCA_964352415.1 uncultured Planctomycetaceae bacterium
AACATCCTGGGCGACGGGGCGCGCGCGCTTGCCCATCCCTTACTGCGCGCCGCTGAGCTGCTGATGCAGCGCCAGCATGCCGACGCGGTTCTCGAGCGTCCCGCGCGCCCCGTCGCCCAGGATGTTCGGCTCGTTCAAGGTGCCTCCGGCCATGGTCGTCGCGCGGTTCAGGAACGACGGGTTGCCCGAGAGCATGTAGCCGAAGGCCATCACGTTCCACGACTGGAAGCCGTCTTGCCCCTCGGTCCCGCCAGGGGGGGTGGCGCCGCAGAAGCCCGGCTGCTCGAGGTCGTACGGCCCAACGGCCACGCCGAAGTAAGGCGCGCCCGAGGCGCTGTTCCAGGCCAGCGCGGAGATCATCGCGTTGCACGAGCTGACCAGCACACCGTCGACGCGCGCCGTCATCGACGGCGAGACGCCGTCATAGACGGAGCTGCGCACGCCCCACAGACCGTTCTGCAGAATGCACTCCGAGATCGACTGCAGGATGCGGTACTGACCGCCGAAGAGCGTCAGGTTCGGCTTCGACATGAGCGCGCCGGTGCAGCCCGACTGTCCGATCTCCATCGTCTCGAGCACGTCCTCGAACCAGTAGATCGTGCCATCGCGCCAGTCCTCGTCCGCGAGCGCGTGCCAGGAAGCCACCGCGTCCAGGATCCAGCCCTCGGCCCGGTTCGTGTCGTAGCCGCCGCCTGGATGATCCTGAACGTAGCGACGATCCCACAGGTTGCCGGTCGAGATCGCCTGGCCGTTCTCCGTCTGGGGCAGCATCGAGTAGGTCGCGCGCGCCAGCTCGGCCTGCAGCCGCAGGTCGTCCTTCGCGAGCGTGTCGTTGCCGAGCCAGACGAGCGACTTCTGCGCGTTCGTCACGCGCACGAGGTGCTCCGTGTCCACGTAGCCGAAGTTCAGGAGGTCGTCCTCGTAGTCCGGCTTGCGATTGAGATTCGCGACTGCCTCGACCTGGAACGTCGGCGCGTCCTCGAAGCCGTGCGCGTCACCGAGCGGCAGCCACGGCACCAGGAACATCCAGGTCGGGAGGTACGGCCCTCCGGACCCCATCTCCACCCAGTCCTCGAGGTTGTACGCGACGCCGTGGTGATCGTAGAGCGCGGTGCGATGACGCTCGGTGTACATGCGGTGCATCACCTGGAAGCGTCGATAGCCCTCCGTCGACGCGCCCCACGCGGTGCGCACGCCGTCCCAGAAGTAGATCTCCGTGCCTCCGTGGAAGCCGCCGTAGGGCAGGCCCCACGGGTGCGCCCAGCCGAGGTTGCCGGTGTTGATCGGGAAGGGGCCCGTCGTTCCGTTCGTGAGCGCGCTCTCGACGCCGGCGAACTCGCTCGAGAGGCTCGTACGCATCTCCGCGGGGTCGCGCCAGAAATCGAGCGTGGGCAGCGGCAGGTTCTGCGCGAAGTAGCGCGCGGAGACCGGGTTCCACCAGGAGAGCAGGCGGAAGTCGTCACCGTCGTCACCATCGCGGCAGAAGCCGAGGCCTTCCTGCGCGAGGCTCGACTGCGCCTCCGGCTGTTCGCCGTCGCGGCAGAGCACGAGCCGTCGGTTCATGAGCTGCTGCAGCGGGAAGACGTGCAGGTCGCCGCCGCCGATCGGCTCGATCAGCGGAAAGACGCGCGTCGCGCCCTCGCCGTAGGACGTGCCGAAGGTGGGCGTCTCGAAGGCCTGGAAGAGCGTCCAGCCGGCCGGGATGACGAGCTCCAGCTCGTTGAAGTAGAGCTTGCCCATCGAATCGTCCGCGTCGGTCCCGGCCTCGTGGCCGTCGTGACCGTTGTGCAGCCGCAGATCGAGCGAGACGAAGCGCTCGCCCGCCCACGTCGTGAGGTAGGCGTGCACCCCCATCATGTGCGGCAACGTGCCCGTACCGCCGCCCATCGGGGCGATCGGCTCGAGGTTCTCGTAGGTGCGCACCTGCCGCGCCCACGGCCCGTCGCGGTGGACGACCAGCTCGTCCGCGTTGGACTCGCGCAGGTCGCGCAGGAGGTCGGCCTCGTAGATGTGGCCGAAGACATCGCTGGTGCGCAGCACGAGCGAGCGGTTCTGCTGCAGGAGCACGGCGACGTCCGTCTCGACCACGTGATTCGCCAACGCGTTGGGTCGCCAGAGCACGTCGTAGGTCACGCGGTCGCCGGGCGCGGCGCTCAGCGGCCGGTCCACGCGCGCGATGATCTCGACGACGTCGGCGCCGTCCTCGACGTTCGCGTAGCGGCTGACGATCTCGACCTGCGCCGGCACGGACGCGCCGGTCGAACCTTGCACGTGGAACGGAGAGGCGAGCGAGCCGTCCTCGTAGATGCCGCGCGGCAGCGGCAGCGTGCCCCGCAGCACGAACGTCGGAACGCTCGGCGCGGCCAGCTCGAACTGCGCCACGAGGTCGCCGTCCTCGAAGTCGTTCGAGAAGTTGACCGTCAGATCCGGCGGGTCGAACTCGACCAGCCCGAAGTCGACGGCGCCGCCGCAGCCTCCGGCCAGGAGGGCGACGAGGCAGAGGCCAAGCGTGGCGCGGCGGCGCGCGCGCGGACGAACGATCCTTAGGAACAAGTCCCCTCCCCGGGGTCGAAGCACTGGATCGACGGTGTCGTTCAGCCCCGCTCCCCGCGGGCGACCCGTCGCTGCCCACGGATCGGCGCGCGCTCCGAGGCCAGCGGAGTCCAAAATGCAATTTCCCTAGAAACGCCGTTCGGACAGTCCGTTTCGACCCCGGTCGGGGCCCCTGGGGCCCCAGCACGCCCCCCTCCACCGGGCCACGAGGAGGCCCGGGA
>CAYGST010000651.1:0-1513 GCA_964352415.1 uncultured Planctomycetaceae bacterium
CTGATCGAGGCGCGGAGCTTCGGGCTGCTGCTCGCCGCGGGCGGTGCGACGTACTGGGCGCTGGGGTGGGGGGCGCTGCGCGTCGCGCTGATGTGGGGCGCGACGTACCAGGCGGCGCGGTTGACCGCGCTCGCGCGCGAGTTCCCCGACCTCTACCAGTCGCGACGGCTGCGCGGTGAGCACCTCGGTCCGCGGGACCGCGCCGAGGGCGAGTCGCTCAGCACCAAGTTCAAGGGTCGCAGGTCCCACACCCGCGATCGCTCCGGCCTGTGGCTCGCCGCGGGGGGCGTCGCGCTCGCGGGAGTCGTCGCCTACTTCGCGCTGCGCCCGCCGGGGCTGCCGGATCCGATGCCGAGCGTCGAGGGCTTTCGCGCGGCCTGGAACGCCGGGGACGTCGCCGCGATGGCGGACTACACCCGCGCGGATCGCCAGGCCAAGCGGCGGCGCATCTTCGTGAGCGCGCAGGAGTCCTACGAGTGGGGCGAGCGCTTCCCCGAGGCCGTGGAGCTCGAGGTCCTGGACGAATCCCGCGGCGAGCTGGAGGTCGTCATGCACACGATCGGCGGTGAGGTTCCAATGCAGTTCGAGTGGCAGAACGAGCGCTGGGAGCTGACCTCGCTGAGCTTCAAGGGCGTCCGCGACTGGCGACCGTAGCCCGCATGCGCTGTCCTGGTTGTCGAACGGTGGTGCGCGCTGCGCCGACCTTCTGCGCGGCCTGCGGCTACCGGCTCACAGGACGCGCGCCCGACGTGCAACGCGGCGCGCTGCTCTCCATCGTGATCTCGGTGCTGGGTGCGTACGCTGCGCTGATCGCGGCCGGCGCGCTCGCCCCCGAGGACGGGACCGTCACGGGAGAGCTGATCGCGGGCCTGCTGTGGCTCGCGGCGCTGGGCGGCGTTCTGTTCCTGGCGCTCTTGCCGCTCGGCCTGCGCGACTGGCGGCGCTGCTTCCCGCTCGCGCTCGACCTGCGCGGCGCGCTGCTCGGCCTGGCCGCGAGCGCCGCCGCGCTCGCGGCCAGCGCGATCTACCTCCTCACGCTCCAGGCGCTCGCGGGCGAGGCGCAGACCGAGCCGGACCTGACCGAACCGACACCGTTCGTGGCAGCACTCTTCACCTGGGTCCTGTTCCCGGCCGTTGTCGAGGAGCTCGCCGATCGCGGCGTCCTGTGGGAGGCGCTGCGCAGGATCACCGGCGTCGGCGGAACGATCCTCGGAACGGCGCTGGTCTTCGCGTTCCTGCACGGTCTCGGAGAAGGCGCCTTCCTCGAGATCCCGCACCGCTTCGCGATGGGGCTCGTCTTCGGCTGGCTGCGCGCGCGCACGGGGAGCCTCGCGCCGTGCATGATCGCGCACGGCGCGAACAACCTCGTCGCGCTCTGGCTCGACGCGGCCTGACGCGGCGGGTCGTCGCGCCACGCCCGGAAAGTGAGCCGGCCCCGGGGGCGGCCTCGGCGAGGTCGCTCCCGGGGCCGGCGCTTGCGCGCCGCGTGGGCCTCAGGCCCCCGCGTCGCGCG
>CAYGST010000651.1:1523-2774 GCA_964352415.1 uncultured Planctomycetaceae bacterium
GGGGGGCGGGGGGGGGGGGGGGGGCTTGGCGGGTATTGGGTGCGGGCGGGGGGGGGGGGGTGGGGGTGGGGGGTGGGGGGGCGGGCGCGCCGGCGCGTAGCGTGGGCCTCAGGCCCCCGCGTCGCGCTCGCCCGCGGACGGGCTCACGGCAGCCATTGAATCTCGACGCCATTCGTCAGGTTGAAGCTCGTGCCGCACGGCGAGAGCTGCGAGTCGCGGTACCAGAGCTGGTAGTCGCGGACGTCACCGGGCTGAACGCCGCCGGCGGTGGCGACGTCGACGGTGGAGCTCGAGAGGCCGGCCGCGTCCGAGACGGCGACCTGCAGCCGCTTCACGGGTCCGCCGGCGCAGCGCAGGCCATCGCCGAACAGCGATCCGAGGCCGCCGTTCACGCGCGTCGTGCCCTGGAAGAAGAGGCCCGGCGAGTTCGCCACGACGCCGCTCGCGAACAGCCGCAGTGTCCCGCTCGCCGAGCTGAGCGACCCCGAGGCGAGCAGCTGCGCGCCGCCGGAACCGGCGCTGTTCGCGCAGCCCGCTTGGCCGCCGCCGGTCGTTCCATCGTTGTCGTTGCCGCAGGGACAGCCGAGTCCGGCGACGTCGCCGAAGCAGTAGGGCGTCCCCACGGTCTCCTCGGCCTGCGCGATGACCACGTCGCCGTAGCCCGGCGCGCCCACGGCGATGTCCTGCAGGCCGTTGCCGTCGAAGTCGCCCGCGCTGTCGCAGGACGCGCCCATGAGCGCTCCCGAGCCAGCGCCGTTGATCCAGAACAGGTGGCTGCCGTTCGCGCCGGAGAAGGCCTCGACGAAGCCGCTGGCGATGAACGCGGACGAGCCGCTCATCGTGCCGCCGGCGAGGTAGTCGCGCACCCCGTCGTTGTCGAGGTCGGGCACGCCGCGCACGCTCACGCCGAGGAAGTCGTTCTTGAAGCCGCCGATGCGCTCCTGCAGCAACGCGGCAGTGGCGTTCGAGTAGACGCGCACCGCGCCGCCGTTCGCGCCGGAGTTCACGGGCTCCTCGGGGGAGCCGATGACGACGTCGACGAGGCCGTCGCCGTCGAGGTCGTCGACGCCGTCGACCGCGGCACCGAAGCCGCGCGTCTGGGCGGGTCCGGTGAAGCTCTGCAGCAGCGCGCCGGTCGCACCGGAGTGCAGGGCGGCGCGGTTCGCGCCGGGGGCGCCGACGAGCAGCTCGGGCGCGCCGTCGCCGTCCTGGTCGGGGAGCACACCGAGTGCGGCGCCGAAGCGCTCGCCG
>CAYGST010000652.1:0-2770 GCA_964352415.1 uncultured Planctomycetaceae bacterium
GGTGGCGGACGGGAGGGCGCAGGCGGCCGTGAGGGCCAGGGCGAAGGTCGACAAGTGCATGGAGGCTCTTCGGTAGGGACGGTGCCGGGCGCTTCGGTCGGGGGGGAGGCCGCTGTCGGGGCGTGCGGGCGGGGTCGTCGCGCTCCAGAGCGCGGAGCGGACCCGCTGCTATCGCAGGAATCGCCAGAGGTTACCCGAGCCCCCCGGGCCCTGCCGGGACAAAAAAATGGCCACCGGGGCCTCGAGGGGCGCCGGTGGCCGGTGAGCCGGGCAGGGGTCGCGGACAGGCCTAGTCCAGCTGCACCCCGGCGGCCTCCAGGTCCTTCTGGGGCTGGGCGATCCACTCCTCGCCGTGGACGTCGAGGAGCTTCTGGAACTCGACGATGACGTCGGGGTCGAAGGCCTTGCCGGAGTGCTTGGCGAAGAAGTCCTGGGTCTTCTCGAGGCTCCAGGCGGGCTTGTAGGAGCGGCGCGTCGAGAGGCTGTCGAAGACCTCGACGACGCACAGGATCCGGCCGGGCAGGGAGATGTCCTCGCCGACCTTCTTGTAGGGGTAGCCCTTGCCGTCCCAGCGCTCGTGGTGCTCGACCACGTACTTGCACACGTCGCGCAGGTGCGGGTTGGCCCCGAGCTTCTTGGCGCCGAGCTCCGGGTGGCGCTTGACCTCTGAGTACTCGCGGTCGGTGAGCTTGTCCTTCTTGGTCAGGAAGCCCAGGTCGTCGAGGTAGATCTTCCCGTAGTCGTGGGCGATGGCGCCGAGCTCGAGGCGCTCGAGCGTGACGGGGTCGAGGCCGAGCTTCTCGCCGGTGAAGCGGCAGTAGCGACGCGTGCGCTCCGCGTGGCCCGCGGTGTACGGATCGACGCGTTCGATCGAGTTCGCGACCATCTGGGAGAGGATCTCGACGAGGTCGTTGAACTGCAGCTCGCCCTGGTCCGCGCGCAGCTCCTGCTCGCGCAGCGCCTTGTGCACGGTCGCGCCGAGCACGATGGGGTCGACGGGCTTCTGCAGGTAGTCCATCGCGCCGCCCTTGATCGCCTGCACGGCGGTGTCGATCGCCGGGTAGCCCGTCATGAGCAGGACGATCGCCCGCGGCTGGAGCTGGCGGCAGGCCGCTAGGACCTCCTGCCCCTCCTCGCGGCCGTCGAAGACCACGTCCGTGACGACGGCGTCGAAGGAGATGGTCTCGAGGAGCTTGATGGCGGCCCGCGCGTCGTGGCACAGGCTGACGCGGAAGCCCTGGGTCTCGAGGACGGCGCCCATCAGCTCGATGGTGCCGCGCTCGTCGTCGACGAGGAGGACGTTCGGAGTGGCGTTCTTCATGGTCGCGGACCTTGTACCAACCCCGAAGGTCGGGCGAAAGGCCGTCATCGCGGCTGCACCCGCTATCCTCTGCGCTTCATGAGCAGCCAACCGACGAGCACCGAGTGGACCGTGGCGACCGAGGACGAGGGCGAGCGACTCGATCGCTTCCTCGCCGCGCGCCTCGAATCGTGGTCGCGATCGAAGTTGCAAAGCTTCGTACGCGACGGGCTCGTGACCGTCGGCGAGCGCACGCCGACGAAGCCGGGGACGGTGCTCGTCGCCGGCGAGCGCGTGCGTGCCGCGCTGCCCCAGCACGATCCGCGTCCCGACCCGGACACGCTGACGCGCGAGCTCGCGATCCTGCACGAGGACGACGACCTGCTCGTCGTGGACAAGCCGACCGGATTGCTCACCCACCGCACCGAGGGCGGTCAGCAGATCACGCTGGCCGAGCTCGCCGACGCCTACTGCGGGCCGCTGCCGTCGCCGCAGGGCGAGAGCCGGCCCGGCATCGTGCACCGCCTCGACCGCGATACGAGCGGCGTGATGGTGCTCGGCAAGACGCAGGCGGCGCTGGACGAGCTCATGCGCCAGTTTCGCGAGCGCGAGGTGACGAAGACCTACGCCGTCCTCGTCGCGGGGACGCCGCGCTTCCAGTCCGACTGGATCGAGGCCTCCCTTGGACGCAACCCGCGTCAGCCCGACCGCATGGACGTCCTCAGCGAGGCGGACGGTGGCCGCGTGGCTGCAACCTTCTACGAGGTCCAGGAACGCCTGCCGGGCGGGGCCTACGTCTTCTGCAAGCCCAAGACCGGACGCACGCACCAGATCCGCGTGCACCTGACCTCCGTCGGGCTCGAGGTCGTGGGGGACAAGCTCTACCGCGTCCGCGGTCGCCGCCCGCAGCTCCCGCGCGAGTCGCCGAGCCCGCGCCGCCAGATGCTGCACGCCCTGCGCCTCGAGCTGAAGCATCCGACCACCGCCGCGCCCCTGAGCTTCGAAGCGCCCCTCCCGACCGACTTCGAACACCTCCTCGCGTGGCTGCGTACGGCGGCGCCGGAACCTGGTTGAGAATCACACGTTCCGACGCCGCTGTACGCAGCGGTGCGAGAAGGGTCGAAGCTCCGTTCCAGCCACCCCCGATCGTCATGGGGCCCTGCGCGTTCCTCTCCGTTCCTCCGTCCCTCCCATGGTAGCGCCGTTGACGACAGAGCGCTTCTGGGCCGGAAGGACCCGAACCTGACGCCGAGAGCCCGTCTCGCCAGCCGCCTAACGCCGCTTGACGAACTCGGAGGCGAGGTAGCGCACGCCGAGGGTCTTGGCGCGCTCGCGCTCCTCGGGCGTCGGGACGCCGACGTCGATCGTGATCCCGAGCTCGCGCCCGAAGTGCTTGCGCAGGCGCGTGGCGAGCGTCGCCGGGTCCACCTCATCAGCGCTCTCGCGCAGCGTCGCGATGTCGCCCTCGAG
>CAYGST010000653.1:0-2767 GCA_964352415.1 uncultured Planctomycetaceae bacterium
CGCTCGCAACGTCCATGCTCGGCGTCCTCGCCCTGGCGGATTCGAGCTTCGCCTCCTCGACGCGCAGCACGCGGTCGACAGCGACGTCCGTCAGGACCTGCTCCGTCCCCGCTGGCCAGCGCACGCGCAGCTCCTTGACGACGCTCGCCGCGCCCAGCCCGAAGTGCAGCCGCCGCGTCGCGCCGGCCTGATAACCGGCCGTCGTGCGCACCTCGGCGCTGTGCCTGCCGGACTCGGTGACGACGATCACGCGCGCGCCGATGGCGTCCGGGTGCGAAGCGCTGCCGACCAGGTCGAGCTCCAGCCAGTGTCGTCCGTCGCCGGCCTCTGTTGTGTTCTCGAGGTAGCGCACCGGACCGTTCATCTCGGCGATCAGCACGTCGAGGTCGCCATCCTCGTCGAAGTCCGCGGCCAGCGCTGCGCGACCGACGCGCGGCGACTCGTCGGCGAGCGGGAACTCCTCGAAGCGTCCGTCCTCGCCGCCGAGGAACAGCTGATCCGGCTGCGCGTAGGTCGTGTCCGTGCCCGCGCGGTCCGCTTGCGGGTAGACGTGACCGTTCACGACGAAGAGGTCGAGGCGCCCGTCGAGGTCGACGTCCTGAAAGCCCGCGCCCCAGCCGAGACGCTGGATGCTCGGCCCGCCGAGCTTCGCGGCGTCGGCGCGCTCGCGGAAGCCCGTCTTGCGCGAGGAGCGATAGAACGAGTTGCGCTCGCCCGAGAAGTTCGTGACGAACAGGTCGGCGCGGCCGTCGCCGTCGACGTCGCCGCAGGCGATGCCCATGCCCGCCTGCTCCTTGCCGTTCGAGTCGTGGCTCACGTTGCGTCGATAGCCCACCTCCATGAAGGTGCCGTCGCCCTGGTTCTCCCAGAGGTGGTTCGGGGTCGAATCGTTCGTCACGTAGATGTCGGTGTCACCGTCGTCGTCGTAGTCGAGCGTCATGACGCCGAGGCCGAAGCCCGCGACCTCGGGCCGGAACCCCACGTCCGCGCTCACGTCCTCGAAGGTGCCGTCGCCGCGCCCGCGAAAGAGCTGGTCGTGCACCGGGATCATCCCCTCGGGCCCGCACATGACGTCGTGGCCCTTCCAGGTGCAGCCGTCGCCCGGCCCCTTTGCCTCCTCGAGGTGGAACGCGAGGTAGTTCACGACGACGAGGTCGAGGTGGCCGTCGAGATCGTAGTCCAGGAAGGCGGCGCTCGTGCTCCAGCGGTTGCCGCGCAGGCCGGTCGGCGTCGGCTCGCCCCTCTCCTCGCCCTCCTCCGGCTCCGGCGCGGGCAAGCCGCCGGTGACGTCCACGAAGCCGCCCCCGCCGTCGTTCAGCAAGAGGCGATTCTGGCCCCACTCGGTCAGGAACAGGTCCGGGTCCCCGTCGGCGTCGACGTCGCCCGCGCAGCCGCCGTTGGCCCAGCGCCCCGGCGGGATCGTCCAGCTCTCGCCGGCGAGCGCGAAGCCCCCGGCGCCGTCCCCGAGCAGGAGCCGCGTGGGCAGCGCCGGCTTCTCCTCACGCGCTCGCCCGATCGTCGAGCCATCCACGACGACGAGGTCGAGGTGACCGTCGAGGTCGAAGTCGGCGACCACGAGGCCGGCGCCGTTGACCTCGAGGATGTAGTCCTTGGCGCCGGAGCCACAGGTCGTCGTGATGACCGTATCGCCGGCGACGAGGTCACGGGCCACGAACGGCGAGCCGTCGGGCGCGGCCGCGAGGGCCAGGCAGAGCAGGGAGAGCATGTGCTGGGGGGTCGGAATCGCGCGCGGGTGCCGCGCGTCCCCCAAGCCTAGTCCGCTTCCGACCCGTTCCCAGCCGCTTTACCGTTCCCGTCGGTGGCGGGCGCCCCGACCGGCGCGGCGAGGTCCGGGAAGATGTGCTCGATGCCGGGCCGCAGCGCGACGAGGGCCAGCTCGCGCAGCGTCTCGCGGTCGATGACGATCACGTGCTGGGTCCACCAGGTCGAGTAGTAGTCGTAGTTCGTCGACAGCGGCCCGATCGTCTCCTTCAGCCCCGGATCGTTGCTCGGCCAGTACCCGAGCGTGCGGACCTCGCGGGGGAAGAGCATCACGGCCTCTGCCTCGTCCGTGGGGAAGCGGCGCACGTGCTCGGGTGCCTCGTGACCGTACTGCAGGAGCAGCGTGCGGACGTTGGGCGAGAGCTGGATGACCCGGTCGTCCTCCGCCTCGAGCCGCCGTTGCAGCTGGCTGGCCAGCCACTCCGGGTCGTCGTTCACGATGGTGTCTGCGGCGTAGTGCGCGAAGCCGAGGTTCGCGGCGAACAGCGCCCCCACCGCCGCCGTGAGGGTCGCGCGCAGCTTCGGGTCCGGCAGCAGCTCCCACGCCTTTCCGATCCCACGCGCCGCGAAGAGCGCGCCGACGGGCAGGACCAGGAGCAGGTTGCGCACGAACATCACCTTCTGCAGCGAGAGGTACGGTACGAAGACGAGCGGAACGATCAGCAGGACCGCGGCCAGGAGCTTCGACTCGCGCCAGGTGGCGACGACCCCCAGCGCTCCGAACGCCCCGATCACCAGCGAGAGCGCGGGCCAGTGCGAGGGCCCGTAGGTCAGCAGGTAGCGCAGGTTCTTGGCGAGGTGCGCGACGCCGGGCTCGACCGAGTAGCCGAAGTGCCCCTCCTGGTAGTGCCGCATCTCGTACAGGACGTCGGCCACGAAACGCGTCGGCTCGATCAGCGCGCCCGGCGTCGTGACGAGGAAGGTCAGGCCGAAGAGCAGCGTGACGTAGAGCATCGAGCGCACGCGCTGCACCTGCGTCGCCGCG
>CAYGST010000654.1:0-2766 GCA_964352415.1 uncultured Planctomycetaceae bacterium
CATCGGCGACGTCGCCGATGTCGACGGACACACCGTGTTCGAGGAGCCAGCTCAATCGGTCGGCCGCATCCGCCTCGGTGGCACGGGCGGCAGTGCCCTCGGGCCAGCCGGCGACGTCGAGGCCCAGCTTCAAGTGCCCACCTCGCCGCAGGTCGAAGCGCAGCTCCGGGATGGCTTCAGGGCGGAGATCGACCACTCGCTCGTCATCCTCGAGGTAGAGGTAGTCCTCCGCTCTCGGATCGATCTCGAGGTAGAGCTTCACCAGGAAGCGACCCTGCGGGAGACCGGAGAGCAAGCCGTCGGGCGCCGGGCTGCGCTCCTCTTCCTCGAGGTTCAAGCGACTTGGCAGCGAGAGGAGCAGCACCGAGAGGTCCCGGCTCCGTCCGCCATCGGGTCGCACGAGCTCGACGCGTAGCTGGCACGAACGAGTCGACTCGCCGATCACGACGCGCGCTTCGTGCTGAAAGCCCGTCCTCGGAATCTGGACGACCTGCTCGACCGGGCTCGCGAAGCGCCCGAGCGCCACGAGCGCGTAGGTCGCTCCATGCGTGACGCTCGCGGTGAACGCACCGAACTCGTCCGTGGCCCGGAACCACCCCTGGGATGCGCCCTCGGGGAGACCGTCGATCGCGCGCATGTGAACGCGCAGGCCCGCGGCGGGAGCTCCGTTCACGTCACGAACCAGGACGCGCAGTCGCGGGTGCGGCGTGGTGAGAGTGACCTCCGCGCACGGCAGCTCCACCTTCATCCGACCGCCGTCCTCCTCGCTGCTCGTTCGCGTGCTCACGAGGTAGGAGCCCGGACGGACCCCGAGGAACTCGAAGCGACCGGCGACGTCGGTCGAGGTGCTGCCCCCGACGCGTCCCGACACGTAGGACCGGTCTTCGCGCAGCGGAGCAGCAAGCGACAGGTCCGGCCCTCGAAACAGGACCTGCACGCCTTCGACTGGCTGACCGCTCGGATCCACGACGCGACCACGGAGACTGGCGAGTTCATCGATGTACAGCGACCCGACGTCGGCGGCCACGCCGATGTCCATGGCCTCCGTACAAGTTACGCCACCTGGGCTCTCGACCATCACGAAGCCGCGCGCGCCGGGCTCGACCGCCAGAGCGAAGCTCCCCTCCGCGTCGGACAGCGTCGAGCGAACATGCGACGGTGCTCCGTCGTCGCGCGCTTCCCACAGGAGGCAGCGGGCGCCCGCAAGCGGCAGGCCCGAGGCTCCGAGCACTCGTCCACGCAGGCATGGACCGTCCGTCAAGGTGAGGGTCACCGTGCAGACCCCCGCTCGCTCGAACGCTTCGATGGGCAGCGCGCGCTCACCCGTCGCGAAGCGCGGATGGCTGACGACCAGGTTCGGTTCGTGGATCGAGTCCCACAGCGCGAGTCCGCGCGCGTCGAGGGACTCGAGCGCACAGACGAGCCGCCCATCGCCGTCGGTCACCCCCAAGGGCTGGGCGACTTCGCCGACGGCCATCATCACGCGCGCTCCGACCGCGGCGCGTCCGTCGGGCCGAAGGACCGTGACGGCCAAGGACCACCCGGCAACGACGGCGGCCTCGCTCGGAACTCCGGCCTTGGCGATCGCGAGCTCGCCGCGGCTGCCCGGATCGAGCTGGCGCGCGAGCTCCGCCGGAGCCGCTGACGGCGCGCTCGAGTCGAGTCCGTCCGCAGAGGACTCCACGGCACGAACGAGAGGATCGATCTCCGGCGCTCCGGTCAGCGCCCAGCCCAGCATCAGCAGGACCAGGGCTCCGGCAACGAACAAGGGGCTCTTCGTCATCAGCAGCGCTCCGAAATGAGTCAGCGCGATCCCGGCGGTGCCGGTCGCCCCGGCCGCAGTCGAAGGTCTCCAGCGCTGCAGCGTCGTGGCCGCTACCGGGACGAGCCCGAGCAGCCCCGGCCCCTCACCGCCTCGCTCCAGCGACTCCCGCAGGAGCTCCAGCCCGCGGCGCAGGCGCCAGCGCACGGTGTCGATGGGCAGCGCGGTTCGCTCCGCAAGGTCCGCCGTCGAGATCCCCTGCTGGAAGTGCAGGAGCAGAACGGAGCGGTACGGCTCGGGCAGCTCCGACAGGTGTCGCCAGAGCTCCTGCTGGCGCTCGCCGATCAAGAGCAGCTCCTCCGTCGACGGCAAGCGGTCCGCCCTGGATGCCCGCGCCTCGTGAACTCGGCGACGCTGGTGGCTCCGACGAGCGCGCCAGACGTAGGAGCGCAGGAACTGCACCAACCAGCGCCGGTCCGAACGGGACTCGCCCTCTCTGCGTGAAGCGAGCAGCCACGCCTCCTGACAAGCCTCGTCCGCGAGGTGCGGGTCACTGACGAGTCGCCGCGCGACGTTGCCGAGCCACTCCAGGTCGGAGAGCAGCCTGTCGGTCGGCGCGGCGGAGGAGTCGGCTTCCATCACTAGACAAGGCTCCGCTCGATCGAGAAGCGCGAGGACGAAGTCCCGGATATCGAAGCGCAGACCTCAATTTGGCCGCTGGAGGCGCGCGCGCTTGCCGACTCGAGCCCTCCGGGGACGAACGCCCGCGCGCACTTCACCAGGAGTCCGATCCGCGAGCAGCGAACCCGCCGCGGCTCATCGATCGGCGGATGCGGGCCAGCCTCCAGACATGCCGCACACGACCGGATACGGGACGGATCGGCAGGCTGGGTCGCCTTCCACGGTCCATGTCGCAGGGCGACAGGCAGGTGTGCGACGCAGCAGGAAAGATGGTCGGGGCGAGAGGATTCGAACCTCCGACCTCTGCAACCCCATTGCAGCGC
>CAYGST010000655.1:0-2762 GCA_964352415.1 uncultured Planctomycetaceae bacterium
CAAGTGGCGACGCTGGCGGGGCTTGCTGCGTAGGTGGGGTGGCTAACCCAGGGGGGTGAGCGTCAGCTTGGCCGGCTGAGAGGCTTGGTTCGTCGATCTCGCTCTAGTTGTTCTGTGCCGTCAACGTGGCTTCGGGGCGAGTGGCCCGTGCGGCTGCAGGTCGAGTGGCTCGTGGGGCGTGGTGGGGAGCCGGGGCGCGAGGGGAGGTGGGGGGGTATATGCCTGAGCGAGGTGGAGGAGGGCGGTGGCCACAGTTGATGAACGCACTACCCCCGGCTCAGGCCGCTGTGTTCGACCTCACAAGCTTCAGGTGCTAGAAGTTGTAGTTGGCGGCATCCTGGTAGCCCTGACTCTCCCACTGCGCCGCTGTGAGCTCGAACTCCGAGTCGATCGCGCCATCTCGATCTGCATCAGCGAAGACGAGAATCGGATCGCTGTCCGTCACACCAGACATCACGTAGAGATGCCCCTGGGCAACATGGTCATACTGGCGGACGAGCATGTAGCGCCGACCGAGACCGGGCGCATGGAGAATGCCGGCCTGAGATGCCGTCGATGCGACCAGGGAGTGAGTGCTGCTCGTAATGTCAATAGAGTAGAGATCCAGCGAGTCCCAGAACTGAACAAAAACGATGGAGGGCGTATCAAAGCTCGGGAACATCAGGCGCACCATGTCCTTTCCTGTTGCCCGCTCATCGAAGACGTTGTCGATCTTGGTGATCGCCTGAAGCCCGAGGCTTGTTTCGCCGGTGGTCGCATCAACGGTTACGGTGGGGGGGACAATCCCAAAGATCTCGACGGTCGTCGCACCTAGTCTCTGTTTTCCAGCAACACAAACGTCACCGGGCTCCAAGAACCTCGCAGCGGTTGGGTAGTAGGACAGCGCAATCGACTGGAGTGCGAAGGCACCACTGTCGTGCCTCCACTTAAGAGAGTACTGCTTGCCCTCAACATCGTACCGCAACATCGCCTCAAGCCCTCCCGGGTACTGATGGTAGGTCGGCTCCGCAAAGTGTAGCTCGACGGGGGGGACCCCAATGTGTACCGAGGAGGCAGTATTCGTTGCGGTTGAATCAGAGCAGGAAAGAGAGAGCGCCCCACAGATTGCGGGGATCCCGATCAAAAAGAGCTGTCGTTTTGTAATTCTCATAACCTTTAATGCGTGCGGCGCTTGCGGCAAAGTCTGTGAGTGGACACGGGAGGGGATCAAACGACGGTATAGCCATCGTAGCAGCAGCAAAAGTCAAGCAGTGCCTCGAGCCATTCCTGCCCCGTCAGTGCAGGGTCGCCCCCACAGGCAACCGTCGCCTCTAGGGGGATCATACCCGCCCTTCGGTACTTATCATGGGCATTTTGGTATAGTTCTCTAATGTCCTCACACCCGAGGCCCGACACCAGCTCGCAGGACAAAGTGCACAAGTCTTCAGCGGACTGTAGGATGATGTCTGCGTGCTCTTCCGCGCGCTGCTCACGATCTGCGCTACTGAGCCCGGGCTCTTCATCGCTCGCGCCAACATCGTATGCCGTCCCAGCTGCAACCGAGCGCAGAACGTGCTCAAGCTCATGCAGGAGAGTGGCCATCAAGACTGCGGGAGGCAAATCTGTCCTGACCGCGATGAATGCCCCCGCCTGCTGGCCAGCAGTACGCGGGTTTCGAGAGGACATCAGGCGCTTTATTCGACCGGAATCCAGCGTCTGTTGTAGCAGATCTCCCTTGTTCGGAAAGGCGGCCTTGATGTCATTGATCGCGGATTGGACCTTGCCCGTCTCTGCCTGAGTCAGGTCGGCCACAACAGCCCCCGGAAACACGGGACCCTGCATCGAGAATGCGTGGCTTGTCAGCATGAACAGGAGCGCAGCGGCGGCCAGCAGGTGCCGGGCCCAACCGAATGCGATGGGGGTGAGGGGCTTGAGTCGGTGCATGGCGGTGTTGATAGGGAAAGTCGGCGTGATACCTCAGTCGCCTGCGATTTACACGGCGAAGGTCACCGCGGTGTGTACCCCTTGAACCGACGGATTCTACAGGGAGTTTCGGCCTGGCCCAGGAAAGCGCGTCAACCAGCCCTGCTTGCGGGAAGAACATGCCCAGCCGGGGCGGTTGCTCTCGCAACCGACTCCAGGCGCCCGCCCCACGCACAATGAGATGGCGCGGCGCGGAGCCTCAGTAGTTCGCGAAGTAGGTCGCCGATTCCTCGGGATTGTCGTCGCGGTGGTCGTATAGCTGGGTCGTCGATGGGTGGCGGCTGCTCGGCAAGCGCCGGGGCCACACAAAGGAGGCACGAAACAGGCACCGCCCAGCGCGCTCGCCGGAGGCCCTGACGGCCTCGACGCCCAACGGCCGGACGCCTCCGAGTGCTCCTGGGCCGTTCAGGGTGCGCCGACCAGCCTGGGTTGACGCCACGGGTCGGCCTGGCAATGTGGGTCCATGTGCAGCCGAGATGGACTGCGTGGTCTCCGGGGCGAGTGGCTTGTGAGGGTCGGTGCGAAGCCGGGGCGAGACTGGAGGTGGGCGTCTTATGACTGAGCGAGATGAAGGGAGGCGATGGGCAGCGTAGATCGGCCCTCTACCGAAGCTTGTTCGTACTCCGGGACGGTCACCGGGGGCGTTGTGGTGACGGTCTTGCTCATGGGTGCAGGATGGCCCTGGGTTCTGTATGACTTTGGTGCGCTGATTGCTGCGGCTGATGGGCTTGCTCCCTTCGTTGCGGGCGGCGTCAGCTTGTCGTTCGTCTGCGCTGTGGGTTGCTTAGTTGGAGCTGTAG
>CAYGST010000656.1:0-2756 GCA_964352415.1 uncultured Planctomycetaceae bacterium
GGCGGCCGGCTGGGGCCGAGTGCGCCGAAGCCTGGTGAGGGATGCGGGCTAGCAACGCGACTCCCGTGAACCTCGTGCCTTGACGGTCGCGGCGGGCTCGGCATCTTCCACATCGGCGGATTCGGACGCGCGCAGCGTCGCGAATAGGCACAACGCAACCAGCAATATGGCTCCGAGTAGGGCGCGCTCGGTGACGACGAGCGTCGCGAGGCTGCGCGGCGAGTCGAGGCTCGATGGGCGTACGAGCGGCGCCCCCTCGATCTTGAGCAGTGCGACCGCGGCGGCGTAGCGGTAGGGCTGCGTGGTGAGTCGTTCGACGGCGTCGGGCGATACGACTTCGATGAGTGAGGGGGTGGCGGCGTGTTCCAGGAACGCATGCACGCGGTCGAGATCGATCGCCTCTGGGATACCGAAGCGGAGCATCAAGTTCACCGCGTTGTGTGTCGGGCCTACGAATGAGAAGTCGCTGGGGCGCCCACCGAAGAGGCTCGCGGAGCTCGGCTCCAGTTGATGCTCCGCTTCGACGAACGGGCCGGGGTAGGGTCGCTCTTCGAGTCGGCCGAGCCAGAAGTGCGTCAGGGCCGCGTGCGCTTCGACGCGATGCTCATCGCTCGAGATCGGCCGGTCGATCAGCTCGAGGAGGTCAGCCAGCCGGTCCATCTTCTCGAGGACGCCGACCTCGAGAGCCGGCCTATGAGGGGAGTTGCGCGTGGCGGGCCAGGCGGCGAGTGCTCGCTCGGCGATCGCGTCGCGCTGCTCGTCGGTGAGAGCTCCGCGGCGAATCAACGCGACCAGGCGCCCGTACTCCTGACGCGGCGCGGTGATCGGAAACTCCATCCGGTATCGCATTCGACCCTCGGCCTCATCCGCGATCGCGGACCACAGCTCGTCGCTGATGGCATCCGCGTGTACGGCCGCCCACAGCGAGTAGGGGCTGAGGTCGTCCTTGATGAGGTGATTCTCGTTCGCGCTTGCTCTCCAGGCCTCCTCGACGCGACGGCGTGCGGGCGCGGCATCGAAGGCGACGTTGCGGCTCGCGAGCCATTCGCAGACGGTTCCGAAGCTCTGCCACTTGCTCGAGTTCTTGAACGCGACATCGAAGGTCTCGACGAACGCGACCATCTGCGCCTCGCTCGGGGGCTGGGCGCCTGTGACGATGCCGGCGACCACGAGCCCCATCACTGCAGGGGGCGCGATCGCCGTCCAGCGCTTGCGACGAGCCGACCAGTGGCACGACCAGGTACCCGCGAAGTGGCACGCGAAGTGCCCGGCGATGAGGACCAGAGGAATCCAGTAGGACGAAACATGAACCGTGCGCACACCCGCCGCGAAGCCGGGGAAGCACGCGATGAGTACGAGCAGGATGCCGAGGAAGCTCGTCGTGAAATTGCCGACGCGGGCGCGGGTGGCGGCGCCCGACCGAGAGAGCGTTGCCAGGAGGCTCGCGACCGTGAGCATCGAGACGAGGAGGACCGCGAGCAGGGCCTCTGCCGGCTGCGTCACGGCCAACACACCGAGGATTACGAGCGTGACGATCGCGTGGATGCGATGGACTCGCCACCACTCGGCCGACGCTCGCGCCGCATCGTCCTGCGTTCCGCCGCTCGGGTTGAGTCGCATGGTCGCGCGCAGTCCGCCGAAGAAGGCGACGCCGAGCATCGCTAGTGACAGCGCCGGCAATGCCATCATCGCTCCCGCGCTCTTCAGTCCGAGCTTCTTGCCGGCCGCCACCGCCGTTCCGCTGAGGAGTGTGGGCTCGAGCAGGCCGAGCGGGAGAATGCCCGCGGCCTGACTCAGCCAGCCGCCATCTCCGATCTTCGCTTCGCGCTCAGCCTCGCGTTTGGCGAGCTTCTCCTCGACCGCCCGCTTGAACGCGCTCGGATCCGGGCGGTTCGGCCGCAGCGCATCCCGCAGGAGTTCTTCGTGTGTGGTCATGACAGTCCTCGCTCGGGGGTCGGCATCGAGTTCGAAGCGCGAGCGGCGGCAGCACGCTCAAGGTGCTCGCGTAGGCGCTCACGTGCTCGGTGCAAGCGGCCCTCGACGGTCTTCTCGGGAACATCGAGAAGCGCCGCCACTTCGCGCACCCGTATGTCCTCGAGGTAGTGGAGGTAGAGCACGGTGCGCAGCGGCTCGGGCAGCCGCGCCATCGCCTCCCGCAGCTCGCCCAGCTGATCGTCGACTTCGTCCGCCGATTCGGGCGAAGCCGTGTCGACAGCCAGGTTCTCTTCGCGGCGGCGACCCTGTTTCCGACTCCAGTTCCGGTACTTGTTGCGGGCGACGCCGCTGAGCCAGGGACCGAGAACGGCGGCATCGTTCGGGTCCCCGCGCAGGCGTCCGCGCTGGAGATAGGCCTCGACGAGCGTGTCTTGGGCGAGTTCTGCTGCGTCCGTCCACGAAGCGCCCCAGCCCGCGACGAGGCCGGTGAGCGGGCCGCGCCAGGTCTCGATGAGCTGTTCGATGTCCATGGGCCGGGAACGGGTTCGCGCTGTGTCGTGGCTCACGCAACCCTATTGTCACCCGGTCCACCGGATCCCATGGCTATCCGTTGTCTTTCTGGCGTGTTCGACACGAGCGGCGATCATCGCCGGTGGTCCTCCAACTCCGGGGCTTGCTCTTCCCATGACTCAACCCACTGGGCGCTGGCTCATACTCGCCGCATTTCCCCTCGATGGTGAAGAGCCAGCGCGCGGTGACCGACGGGCGCTGGAAGCTCATCCGCTACCCGCTCGTCGACGTCACGCAGCTCTTCGACCTCG
>CAYGST010000657.1:0-2743 GCA_964352415.1 uncultured Planctomycetaceae bacterium
CACGACGTGCGACAGGCGCAGCCGGCGTTTTTCAATCAGGTTCCGACTCGGCGGGCGAGGGGCCGCGGATGGAGTCGTCGCGCTGGCGTGCGTCGGCGATCAGGCGGTCGAGGGACGCGGCCTTCTCGATCGTGTCGTCGAAGACCCAGCTGAGGTGGGGCATCGTGCGCGTCTCGAGGACGCGGCCGACCTGGCGCTGGATGAAGCCCGCGGCGTCGTCGAGCATGTGCGCCGTCCGCGAGCGTTCCGCTTTCTGGCCCAGGCACGACCAGTAGATCTTGCCCGCGCGGAGGTCCTGCTCGAGCTCGACCTTCGTGATCGTGACGAAGGAGCTGCGCGGGTCCTTCAGCTCGAACTGAAGGCAGTACGCGGCGCGCTCCTGAACTCGAGCGGCGATCCTCTGCAGCGTGCGCGGGTTGACCATGGGGAGAGAGAGAAGCCCGCGCCGCGCGCTCAGTTGCCGCTGCGGAGCGGCGACTGAAGCGTCCGCTTCGTCTCGACGATCTTGTAGGCCTCGACGATGTCGCCCTCGCGGACGTCGTTGTAGTTCTTCAGCACGAGACCGCACTCGAAGCCCTCGCGGACCTCCTTGGCGTCGTCGGACTCGCGCTTGAGCGAAGCCAGCGTTCCCGTGTAGATGACCTGCTCGTCTCGCATGAGGCGCACTCGGTGGTCCCGGTTGACCGTGCCGTCGAGGACCATACAGCCCGCGATGTTGCCGATCTTCGAGGAGCGGAAGATGCGCTTGATCTCGATGTGGCCGGTGACCTCTTCGCTGACCTCGGGGGCGAGGCGCCCTTCCATCAGATCGCGGATGGTGTCGATCACGTCGTACAGGACGTTGTAGGTCCGGATCGTGACGCTTTCGCGGTCCGCCGCCTGGCGGGCCTTGGAGCCGATGGCCACGTTGAAGGCGACGATCAGCGCGTTCGAGGTGGATGCCAGGAGCACGTCGTTCTCGGTCACGGCGCCGACGCCGGCCTGCAGCACGCGGGCCTCGACCTCTTCGTGGCGCTGGTCCTCGACCTGGTTCTTGAGCACCTCGACGGTGCCCTGAACGTCGGCGCGAACGATGACGTTGACCTCGTCGACGACGGGGCCCGAGAGCTTCTGCAGGGTCGAGGCGCTGTCGATCTTGCGGCGCTCGGCCATGAACTCGGCGCGGATCGTGCGCGCGCGCTCCTCGGCGACCTTCTTGGCCTCCTCGAGCTTCGGGACGACGTGGAACGGCTCACCGACGCCCGGAAGGGCGGAGAGGCCGGAGACCTCGACCGGGACCGACGGGCCCGCGTCCTCGATCTCCTCTCCGAAGTCGTTGTGCAGGGAGCGCACCTTTCCGTAGCCCTCGCCGGCGAGGATCACGTTGCCGCGCAGGAGCGTTCCATCCTGGACGAGCAGGTGGGCGACGATGCCCTTGCCCTGTTGGACCTCGGCCTCGAGCACGACGCCGGAGGCAGCGCCGTCCGGGTGGCACTCGAGCTCGAGGATCTCGCTCTCGAGGAAGATGCGCTCGAGCAGGTCCTGGATACCCTCGCCGGTGATGCCGCTGACCGGCATGTAGGCGGTCTCGCCGCCCCAGTCCTCGGGGATCAGGTCCTTGCCGGCGAGCTGCTCCATGGCCTTCTGTGCATTGGCCTCGACGCGGTCGATCTTCGTGATGGCGACGACGATCGGGCACTTGGCGGCGCGGGCGTGGGCCAGCGCCTCCTCGGTCTGCGGCTGGACGCCAGCGTCCGCGGCCACGACCAGGACGACGATGTCGACCGCGGCCGAACCCCGGGCGCGCATGCCGGTGAAGGCGGCGTGGCCGGGCGTGTCGATGATCGTGACGTGGTGACCCTTTTCGGTCGCGACGCGATAGGCACCGATGTGCTGGGTGATGCCGCCGTGCTCGCCGTCGGCGACGCGCGACGCGCGGATCTTGTCGATCAGGGTCGTCTTGCCGTGGTCGACGTGCCCGAGGAAGGCCACGGTCGGGTTGCGGCGCGTGAGGTCCCCCTCGTCGACGGCGTCGCGCTTGGCCTTGAGGCTCTCGATCATGGCCTCCTGGGCCGTGACCTCGCGCACGAAGTCGAGCTTCACCTCGAACTCGTCGGCGAGCAGTTCGGCGAGCTCCGTATCGATGACCGAGGCCAGATTGATGGAGCCGAACTCCGCGAGCTGCGCACGGTAGGCCGTCTGCAGGAGCTGGTTGGCCTTGACCGAGAGGCACTCGGCGAGCTTCTTGATCGTGACCGGCAGCTCGATCTTGATCGCCTGGCCGGCGTAGGGCGAGCCGTCATGGGCCGGGCGCCGCCCGCCGGGGCCTCCGCGTCCGCGTCCGCCGGGACCGCTCGGGCCGCGCTGGTGACGCTTGTAGCGACCGGCTTCGCGCTCGCGCAGCTGGGCAGCGGTGAGCGAGTTGCGGGAGCCGCGATCGCCGCGCACCTGGCTGCCGCGCGCGTCGTGGCGCAGCGTGGGCCGGACGTCAGGCAGTTCGTCGTCGCGCGAGCGCAATCGGCGCGACTCGGGCTTGCGGATGGCCTGCTGGAAGTTGGCGGGGTCGATGAAGCCGACGACCTTGCCGGCAGGACCCTTCTTCTTGTCGGGGTCGTTGTCGGCTGCGGCGGGGGCCTGCGGCTGGGCAGGCGTGGCGGAGGCGGCGACCTCGGCCGGCGGCGCGTCCTCGACCGCCGCTTCCGCGGGGGTCTCGGCGACGGCCTCGGCGGGGGCGCGCTCCTCGACCGGGGCCTCGGCCTGGACG
>CAYGST010000658.1:0-2740 GCA_964352415.1 uncultured Planctomycetaceae bacterium
TCGAGCGCGATCCTGCGCTACCTCGAGGCGAACTTCCGCGACGCCCCGCGCCTCGTTCCGGAGGACTACGCGGCTTTCGGAGCGATGGAGGAGTGGGAGGCCTGGACGCGCACCGGGCTCGGTGCGCCGCTGGGCTCCGTGTTCCAGCAGCTGACCAGTGGAAGCCCCGATCCCGCGGCGCTGCAGGCCGCGAACGCCGCGTTCCACGATGCCACGCAGCGCATCGAGGAGCGGCTCGGCGAGGTGGACTACCTGGCGGGAACGACGCACCCGACCCTGGCGGACCTGACGGCCGTCTCGCGCGTCTACCTGGCGCTCGTCACGGAAGAGGAGGCCGGCGAGAGCCCGTTGCTGGCCGGAATGCGTTCCGCCCTGCAGCTCGGCGAGGGCCGTGAGCGGACGCGCGCCTGGGCCGAGGGTCTGCTCGCCCACGACGGCTACCGCGCGGCGCTCCTGGGTTCCTGAGGCCAATGGGCCTCCCAGGGCCCTGCAAGGGGCCCCGGGGGTCGAAAGCGGGATCGTTCGAGATCGCGGACGGCGCCCCCCGGCTGGCCTTCGGTCCGAGCCCTCGAATGACGATAGTTTTCGTCACTATGACGAACGGCTTCGTCATTCGAGGCTAAGCTCGACCCATGGCCAGAACGAACCCCCCGAAGGGGCGCGGCGGCAAGAAGCCGACGGACGCCGAGCTCGAGATCCTGCAGGTCCTGTGGGAGCGCGGGCGCTCCACCGTCCGCGAGGTCCTCGGCGTGCTGCAGGCGCGCCGCGAGGTCGGCTACACGACGGTGCTCAAGACCATGCAGATCATGGCGGACAAGGGGCTCGTCGAGCGCGACGAGACCGTGCGTCCGCAGCAGTACCGGGCCGTGCCGAGTCAGAAGCACACCCAGCGCCAGGCCCTCGGCGATCTGCTCGAGCGCCTCTACCAGGGCGCGGCCGGGCCGCTCGTCCTGCAGGCTCTGGCCGCGAAGCGCGCGTCGGCGGAGGAGCTGGCTGAGATTCGCGAGCTGCTCGACACGCTCGAGGCCGAGCAGGGGGACGAGGCGTGAGCGTCCTCGAACGCCTCGCGGGCCACGAGCTGTGGAGCACCCTCGGCCTCGTCCTGCTGCACTTCCTGTGGCAGGGGACGCTGGTCGCGCTGCTGGTCGCGGCGGTGGCGCGTGCGCTCGGAGAGGCCGCGGCGCGCGAGCGCTACGCTCTCTTCTGCGCGGGGCTTGGCGTGCTCCCGCTGCTGTCGCTCGTCACCTTGAGCTCCCTCTCGGGCGAGCCTGCGCTCGGAGCTTCGGCGTTGGCCGCTGCGCCATCCGTCGCCGTCCAGAACGTCGATGTCTACGCGGTCTGTGGCTGGGTCTGGCTCGCTGGCGCGCTGGCCTTTCAGCTGCGTCTGGCGCTGGCCTGGTTCCGGGCGAACCAGCTGCGGCGCGTCGGAACCGCGCTGCTCGAGCCGTCCTGGCAGGCCGAACTGGCCACCCTCGGCGCGCGCCTCGGGCTGCGCCGCGTCGTGCGCGTGTTCGCCTCCGACCGCATCGAGGTGCCGGCGCTCGTCGGCTGGTTCGAACCGGTCGTGCTCGTCCCCGCGAGCGCCCTCGTGCAGCTCACGCCGGACCAGCTGCGCGCCGTGCTCGCGCACGAGCTGGCGCACCTCGCGCGCTTCGACCCGTGGGTCAACGCGCTGCAGAGCGTGATCGAGTCCCTCCTGTTCTTCCACCCGGCCGTCTGGTGGCTCTCCGCCCGAATCCGTGAAGAGCGGGAGTATTGCTGCGACGACCTCGCCGTCGAGATCGTTCGCGACCCCGTTGGCTACGCCCGCGCGCTCACGTCGCTGGAGTCCCTGCGACGGCAGGAGAGCGCGCTCGTCCTTTCATCCCATGGAGGCTCCCTGATGCAACGCATTCGACGCATCACCGCGCGCCCGCAAGGCGCACACGGCAGGCAACCGCTTCGCTTCGCTCCGCTGGTCTTCAGCGGTCTCGTCCTCTCCCTCGCCGCTGGCTCGGCGCACGGCTGGATCACCTCCGGCACGTCCGCGGAGCTGCACGAGTCCGGCGCAGCGCCGCCGGTCGCACACGACGGTCATGGCACGGATGTGGCAACGCTCCGCAAGCACGAGGAGCTGGCGCGGCTGCGCCTGCGCCTCGCCGAGCTGCGCGCGCACCTCCAGCAGCTCGAGAACGAGCTCGGGCTGCAACGCGACCTGCAGCGAAGCGCGTCGACGGACCTGCAGCGAAGCGCGTCGGAGGCGCAACGCGCTGCGATCGAACGCTCCGAGCAGCTGCGCGGGTCCGAAGCGCGAACGGAGCAGAACCACGCCGAGGTGCGGCGCTACCTGGAGCAGCAGGATCGCGCCGCGCAGGCGCAGGCCGGACAGCAACGCCCAGCGTTCTCTCTGGAGAAAACCCGGGCCCTGACCTTGGAGCTGAGTCAGCGCGATCTGGAGCTCCGGAACGCCCGCGAGCTGCAGCGCGCCCAGGAGCGCGAGCTGCAGCGCCAGCAGGTCCTCGATCTGCAGCGGCTCTACCGCGAGAGCACGAGTGCCTACCAGGAGCAGCAAAACGCCTGGAGCGAGCACCTCGAGCGCGCTCGCGTGCACGCCGAGGGCGGTGAGGCACCCGTCGACGCGCCGCGTCTACCCACCGTGCGGGACGTCTTCGATGTTCGCCGTGCCACGACCAAGGGGGGCGCCCAGCCGAGCCCCTTCGACACGCGCTTCCCTGCGCCGCAGGCTGGCGGCGCAGGGAAG
>CAYGST010000659.1:0-2738 GCA_964352415.1 uncultured Planctomycetaceae bacterium
TTGCTCTATTCGCTTCAGAGTCCACTTGCTCCAGACAAGGATTAGTACGGTAATGGCCACTCCAACTGAGGTTTGCCTTCGTCCGCAGCCGGACACCTCGGGTCTAGGGCCACTTCGCTCCGGAGCCCTGCGAGCTTCCCGCTGCGCTTCTCCCGTGGCTCTCTGGGGCCAGGCCCACGTGCGTCGAGCAGCGCTCCGGCGAGCGCGAGGGCCGCACAAAGGAGGCACGAAACAGGCACTGGCTCGTGTCTCCGGCGGAGGCCCTGACGGCCTCGATGCCCTAACCCCCCCACACACGGGAGGTTAGATGGAGCGGCTGATGGGGCTCGAACCCACGACATTCAGCTTGGGAAGCTGGCCCTCGCCTGTGGACAGGAGGGGACAATGGCGGACAGGAGTGGACAACCGAGGACACCGCGCCCACCCCTCGATGGACAGGAGTGGACAACGCGCCCATGGAGGGACGGACTTCCTGGCACGAAACGACAACGGAGAGCGTCAGGGCCGCCGACGCCATGATCGCCTGCAGCAATCCCGGGTTGACCTCGGGGGTGCCGGCATGGCATCAATCGGGCAGCCCGGAAAGCCTGAGCCTGGCCCGGGGCCCGAGGGGCTACTCCCCGCCGGCCCGCAGCACCTCTAGATCAACCCTGAGGACGCGGAGGCAGCTCCAGGCCGCTTCCTAGGAGGGCGCCAGCCCGAGGGTGAGGTGGGCAAGTGCGGCCCGAGGGGCGGTAGGGCCCCTGGGCCGCGTCATGCCATGCATTGCCGCGATCCCACGGCACCGCTAAGCGCGGCCTGGCTGGCCTGCTCGGCTCGACTCGCTTCCTACCTCGTCGACGGTGGCAGCAGGCCCGTGGTTATCCCCGCGTTTGGGGTGTTTGCCTGGGTCAGTCAGTATCGCCTTCATTGGCGCACCTCCCGCCCCGTTGGGGCATGAAGCCCGATCCTACGCGCTGCACGGCGGGCATTTCATCAGGTGTGCACTTCCAGCACTTCGACTCCGCGCGCTCAGCGGGGGACCCCCGGCCTTGGAGGCAGCTCCTACAGCTGCTGTGCTCGGCTAATGGCCCTGCACCGACGCGGCCGCGAGTCTTGCCCGAGCCCAGTCTGCCCATCGCTGATCCTCAGCGCGAAGTGCGATATCACTGAGCCAGTCCTGGAGCGACTCGGCCTGCGGATCGGTCTGAAGCGTCAGGCTCGCCGCGCCCATGATCGCTGGCAGGTACCCCGGATAGACCTCCAGCGCCGCCTCGTAGGCTGCCAGCGCCTCGTCGTTCCGCCCGGCCGTCTCCATGACGATCCCGAGGTTCACGCGGGGGTCGGGGTGTCCAGGTAGGAGCTTCCGCGCCCACTCGAACTCGTGCGCCGCCTCGTACAGCTTTCCCTGCTTGAGGAAGACCACGCCGAGGTTGTTGTGCGCCGGGCCGTGGAAGAGGTCAGCCGAGAGCGCCTCCCGAAGAAGCGCCTCCGCGCCCGCGAGGTCGTGACTCATCGCGTCAGCCCCCTGGGCGTTCAGCTCCTCGGCAGCCTCCCGGTCACGGGCGGTCTCTTCCGGCACGTGGTACGGCCCGGACTTCGGTGTCGTTGTCGTGCACGCCGCGAGCACGCACAGCCCTGCCGCGATCCAGATCCTGTTCATCGAATCACCCTCGGCTCTAGCGTCGGCCACCCGTCATCTACGCCGAGCTCCTCGGCAGCTCCCCGGCTCAGGTACTTCAACTCCTCGAACGACGTGCTCCGCATCACGGTGCAGCGCATGAAGACGAAGAACCGGCTCTTGGACGTGCTCTCACTCGTCGAGGAGAAGAGCCGGCCGAGCAGCGGGATCTCCCCGAGCCACGGCACGCGCGTCTCCGCGCTCGTCTCCGACTCCTGCTCCAGCCCGCCGACGATCACCGTGAAGCCGTCCGGCACGGTCACCACGCTCTTCAGGTTCGTGTCCTGGCGCGGCGGGGGGAGATTCGGGTCCGAGGACTCCCAGACGAAGCCGCTGATGCTGATGTCGTAGTCGAGCACCAGGCTGTCGCCGGCGGCCACCTGCGGCTTGATGGAGATCTGCGTGCCCGCCTGGCTGCTCCCTCCGAGCGTCGTTGTGGCCACGGTGTTCGAGGCGTTCGTGGAGGTGTAGGGGGCCTCCAGCACCGACCCGAGCGTCGCCGTTTCGTTGTTGTTCACGAGCATCCGGGGCATCGTCATCGTCCGCCCGTCCGTGACGTTCTCCACGGCGCGGATCACCGCGCTGAAGCTCCCGGGGTCGAGCACGGCGGCCGTCGCCCCCGAGCCCTCGATGATCGGCAGCACCGCCTCCCTCGGGTCCGGCGCCCCCAGTCCGAAGAGGCTCGCGAGTCCGTACTCGGCGCCGTTCTCGATGCCGGCTCCGCGCAGCTCGACGCCGAGATCAAACAGCTCGGTCTCGGTCAGGTTGATCGCGATGGCCTCCACCTGCACCTGGGACTCCTTCACGTCGAGCGTCTCGATCAGCGGCCCGAGCTGATCCAAGAGCCTCGCCTCGCCGATGGCGATCAGGCGGTTGGTGCCCTCGTCGGCCGTCAGCAGGATGTCCTGGTCGGCGACAGCCACCCGCGAGCGTGGCTGCGTCAGGGGCGCCGTAGGCCCCTGCGCTGCAGGCCCGTCAGTCAGCGCGGGGTCTGGCGCCTGGATCGCCCCCGCGTCGAGCAGTTCGCCCAGGAGCCCCAGCACCTCCTGCACCTGCCGGTGGCGAATCGGATAGGTCC
>CAYGST010000660.1:0-2725 GCA_964352415.1 uncultured Planctomycetaceae bacterium
AAGCCAGACAGTCGCAGCTTAAGTTTACTGTCTACTACTTCGGGGGAAGATCAGTTTCAACCGCGACGGGTGGAAGTGGTCACGGCTGGAGTGGTCTGCCCATTGCCGGCGGTCTGCGCACACCTCGACGACTACGGTCATGAGTCAGTCCAAATCGAACGTCAGATTAAAGGCCAGCGACGCACTGTCGAGCTGACGCTACACCTGCAAGCGGCGACCGTTCATATCTACCCGAACAAGGACTTGAGCCCGGCTCGGCACAAGACGCAGGTGCTCTCGCTGGTCGTGGCCACTGAAGTCGCTTGTGTTGACGCTAAATCTCAAGCGGACTGCTTCGATGCCGATAACGCACTTTCCTGGTGTCTGCTCACCAGTTTGCCCATTGAACACGCCGACGACGTGCGACGCATCGTCCGTTTCTATGCCTTGCGCTGGCGCATTGAGCGACTACATTTCACCCTTAAGTCCGGGGCGCTCAACGTGGAGAAGCTCCAGTTTGACGATGTCCATACACTCGTCAATGCCTTAGCCTTCTACTCTGTGGTCGCTTGGCAACTCTTGGGGCTCACCTATGCCTTGCGTCAAGACCCGGAACAACCCGCAGAAACGATGTTTGAACCAGAAGACCTGACGTTGTTGCATCAACTCTCGGCTAAGCCTGTCGACTCGCTGCGTCAGGCCACTTTAGCCTTAACCAAGTTGGTCGGCTTTGCCCCTTCCAAGAAACAACCCTTGCCAGGTGTCAAAGTATTAGCCAATGCTATTGAACGCTTCTTCTTTGTCAAACAGGGCGCTGCTGCCGTTGCTAAACCCCTACAGGATTAGCTTTTTAAGGGGGGTTGGGGGGATCTAAACCCTGACAACTACTGACCAAGAACTTATGTATAACCGGTAGCTCTTTGGGAGAGGGCTTAAAGCCCTCGGCATACAAGAAAAGGGTGTAGACGCAAAGCGGCTTCTCTGCGAGTGGGCCAACGGTTCGCAAATTTACGCAGCGAGGTACTAGCGGTGCATTGTTTCACCGTCTTAGGTATTGCCCAAAACTTGGATCATCAACGCAGCAAACGCTTCGGGTTCTTCAAATAAGGGACGATGGCCGGACTGCTCAAAGATGATCGTTTCCTTCTCAGGGGCCGTGAGTTGGGCAAACCATTCACGGGCTAAGACCGATCGCCCCCGCGCTTCATACTTGCCGAGCACCATATACACCGGCACATTCAGCTCCGGCACGTCGCGGCGAAAGTCAATCGCCTGGAGCTGGGGATACAGCACCGAGAAGGTATCGAGCAGGCCCCGCATGCCATTGATTCGATCCATGAATGTGTTTTCCGGGACGAACAGATTGAAAGGCATTTCCTCACTGGTGCCTAACCTCGGGTAGGGGTTCCACTCATGCTCATAGGAGAGGGCCGGTTCATAGTTGAGGATGTCGTTGTAGGGGGGCGGCCCATTGTTTTGCAAAGTGGTGACCAGGGCGTCGTCGCCGATGCGCTTCGCCCAGGCCAGGGTGTCTTCGTAAAACAGGCGATCGGTTTCCCTGGGGCTGACCATTTGGCCGGTGCCCACGTAAGCGTGGAATCGTTCAGGATGCTGCTGCACCGCCAGCGTCCCCAAGATCGTCCCCCAGGAGTTGCCGACCAGGTAGATCTGGTCTTGGTCGAAGCGGTTCCGTAGATAATCGGTTAGCTCCAGGGTGTCCTGCACCATCTGATCGAGGGTGAGGGTCTCGACCGGATCCAATGCCGAGTAGGACTTGCCGGTGCCCCGCTGATCCCAGGTCGCTACGACAAAGGTTTGTTCGAGGCGGGTGTCGGCCCGCATCGCTCCCAAGTCAGTGCCGCCTGGACCCCCAGCCAGGTAGAGCAACACCGGGGCAGTCACCTGATTGCCGCGAATCATCACCGTCTGCGGGTGCCCGCAGATCGCGACGGTGCTTAACTCAGCGATGCTGCCAGACAGGGGTGCGCCGTTGGCATCGGTAATGGGCGCAGTGGTGGCGGGTTGGTCAATCCAGAGGCCGAATCCGATCAGGGCAACTGTGGCCAGATTGGTGATGATCCAACCCAGTCGGCTCATAGCTGTGAAGGGGATGTTTCGGCGGCGATCGCTAAACCCAATCCCATGCAGCACGCCCAGCCCCAGCGGCACGAAAACCAGCACCCCATGCCACAACCGCCCGACTATGAAGGCGATGACGCCATAGGTCGAGCCCAGGTGAAGACCATCTACCGTTGGCCCGGTCAGGTTGATGCGCACCAGTTCAAACACGGCGATAAAGATTACTGGCAGCAGTAAGAGACTCCACCGATGGGCGGCGATCAGCCCAGCGACAATCCCGACCCCAAAGGCAACGCCCATGGTGATCAGCGCTTCGGTGGTGGTGATCGGGCCACGGGGGGTGAGCCCAGCACTGATCAATCCCGCCGCCACGGCGATGCCGATGATGCTGGCCCAGCCGTGCCGATTTGCTCCTAAGGACGTGAGGATATCCATGATCAGTTCACCGCTTGGGCTAGGGGGGGCGAGGGCTCCAGAATGACCGCGTCAATCGGTCGCCGCAGCGATCGCGGCATCTCTGGCCCGCGCCCAAACCGCACTACCAGATCGGGGCGGCCCGGACCTAACCCCAATGCCTGGGCAAAATCAGGCCGCAAATTCGCTTCCTCCACGGGCTGATTCACAAAGGCATTGCGGATGCCGAGGGCGGTGGCCTGGAGGGCAAATC
>CAYGST010000661.1:0-2715 GCA_964352415.1 uncultured Planctomycetaceae bacterium
GAGGGGGGAGACTCGAGCGCGAGGGGTCGCGTCAGCGGCCGACGTACAGGCGTTCCGCCAGGTAGTCGGGCAGGTCGGCCACGGCGCGGATGCGCGCGGCGGCCGTCTCGATGTCGTACTCGAGGCGGACGAACTGGATCGTCTCGCCGTCGAAGATCGCGTAGGACAGTCGGGGGTCGCCGTCGCGCGGTTGACCGACCGAGCCCACGTTGACGATGGCGCGGCGCTCCGGACCGATGCCGAGGCCGTACGGGCCCTCGGTGTCGGACGGCGTGTAGATGCGACCGTCCTCGTAGTAGACCGCGGGCACGTGGCTGTGCCCGACGAAGCAGACGTTGCGCTCCATGGCCTCGAAGTTGGCGCGCATCTTCGGATGGTCGTGGATGTCACGCGGGAGCATGTACTCGCGCACGGGCTCGCGCGGACTGCCGTGGGCGTACATGGCGATGTCGTCGCAGCCGGAAGCCGAGAGGTCGCCGATGAAGTCCCAGTAGGCGTAGCCCGTCTCCTTGCCACCGCCGCTCGTGATCTCGTGGTGCGTCCACTCGATCGCCGCGCGGGCCTTCGGGTTGAAGTCCTCGGGACTCGTGAGGAGCGCGTCCTCGTGGTTGCCCTTCAGACACACGCCGTCCTCGAGGGCCGAACCGTCCGTGAACTTCGCCCCCGGGACGCACAGCTGCATCACGAGGTCGAGGGCCTCCCGCGGCTGCGCGCCGTAGCCGACGATGTCGCCGCAGCACGCGAAGCGGGTGACGCCACGTTCACGGGCGTCGGCGATCGCCGTCTCCAGCGCGGGGATGTTCCCGTGCAGGTCGGAGATGATCGCGGTCTTCGGGTAGGTCAAGGGGAGGGCGCCGGGCTGAGGAACGCGCGGGCGCCCCGGAGAAGTCGAGCGGAAAAGTATCCTGTCCGCCTCGCCCGGGGGCAAGGTGACGCCCGCGTCCTTTCACTCGGTTCGAGTTGCGTCCCGGGTCGCCGCGGCCCTCGTCCGCCAGCAGGCAAGCAGGAAGCCCCCCGTCGTGGCGACGGCGCCTCCGGGGCCCGGCCAGAGCAGGGCCGGCGCCGCGAGAACGACCAGCAGGCCCGCCACGCCGACCGGGGTGAAGCCGGCGCGCTGGAGCCGATGGGCCAGGTGACGTCGATCCCCCACCCATGGGCGCTGGCCGTCCCGCAGACGCTCGACCGCGACCCGCCCCAGATCGAGTAGCGGCAGCAGGAGCGCACCCTGAGCCCCTGGGACCACGAGGAGAACCAGTCCGAGCAGCTGGCTACCGCCGTCGCCGAGGTACGCGAGCGGGTCCTGCGGCCGCGCCGCCCCAGCGACATGGCGCCGAAGCAGGAGGTTTGGCAGGAGGAACACGAGGACCGCGGGAGCCAGCGGAGACCCAGCGACGAGCAGCCCGGCGCCCGCGAGGCCCGTCGCTGCCCCGTCGGCGTTGTCGAACGTGTTCAAGGCATTCTGCGCCGCGACGGTCACGCCGACGGCGGCGAGCACCACGAGGGAGTAGGTCAGGGGTCCGACGAGATCCGCCAGGTCGGTCTCGTTGCCAGCGCCGAGGACCAGCACGAGGCCGGCGGCGGCCTGACCGAGGAGCTTGGCGAGCGGCGAGAGGCCGCCGCGGAGAGCGTCGTCGAGGGTTCCGAACGCGAGCGCGAGGCCCAACGCGGCCGCGGCCGCATCGACCGGAACGCTCAGGAAGAGCGGCTCGCCCTGGGCGGCCAGCGTCGCCCAGCCACCCGCGATCGCCAGACCTCCGATCGCAGGGACGGCGGACCGCTGGAGCTTGCGATCGCGCTCCGCCCCGACGGAGGCGTCGCCCCAGCCGAGACGGCGCCAGAGCGCGGTGCCGAGGAGCGCCAGCGCGAGGGCCACGCCGGCGGCGACCCAGCTGGAGAGGGACATGGGGTCGATGGGTTGGGATGCTGGAGCCGCTCGAGGCGCCTCAATCCCCTCCGTAGAGGCCGTGCGCGCGCAGGTAGTCCCGCAACCTCTCCGGAACCTCATCACCGGCTTCCGCCCCCGCGCCCAGCGCGCGGCGCACCTCCGTCGAGGAGGCCTCGACCGGCGGGAGCTTCAGCAATCCAGCCCGCAGGCGCTCGACCAGCTCCGGAGCCAGGCGCTCGCGCGCCGGCCCGAGCAGGGCCTCGGGGTCGCCTTCGCGGTGCACGACAACGGGCTGTGCCAGCTCCAGCAGCGCCTCCACCCCGCGCCAGTCCGGCAGGCCGGGCAGGTTGTCGGTGCCGAGGATCAGGAACAGCTCGGCCCCCGTCTCGGCGGCCAGCTCGCGCAGGGTGTCGACCGTGAACGAAGGTCCGGGGCGATCCAGCTCACGGTCGTCCACTCGGAACGCCGGCTCGCCCTCGATGAGCAGCTCGAGCAGGGCGATTCGGTGCGGCCCCTCCGCGAGGTGCCGGCCCGGCTTGTGGGGCGGCCGCGCGGCCGGCACGAAGCGCACCTCGTCCAGCCCGAAGGCCTCCCGCGCCGCCCGCGCCGCGTGCAGGTGCCCCGCGTGCGGCGGGTCGAAGGAGCCGCCGAAGACGCCGATCCGGCGCCGGTTGCCGGCCTCCTCGCCGCTCATGGCCGGGACGCCCGGTTACCCGGGGGCGCGGCGGGGTAGTGCCCACCCCCGGCCCCCAGGAGCCGGGTGAGCGCTCTCGTGGAGGGTCGCACGCCGGCATCTTATCCCGGCCAATGGGGCACCGTGAGCCCCGGAT
>CAYGST010000662.1:0-2706 GCA_964352415.1 uncultured Planctomycetaceae bacterium
GAAGACCTAAGTGGTGCACCGGTGGAGGCGGGCTTTTGGGTATTTGGCTCAATCCGTCTAAACGGTGCATTGGACCTTGTGGATATCTCTTTCCCAGCACATGGCCCAGCAGGATCGGGTCGCATCCATGTTGTGATTGTGTCCTGAGCTTGCCAGCAACCACCCATTTTATACAAAGTCAAAAGCGTAATTTTACGGTATAGAATTCAGTATTCAGAGCCCGCTTAAGCAGTTGAGATGACAAAGGCTTTAGACATTTATGCCACCTCAAAATGTTCGCTGCAAACAGTCTCACAAAGGGATCACCAACCATTTTGGCTGCGCACAAAAGAACAGCTTTGACATCGAACAGGGTTGATAAAATTTGAGTTTATTTAGCCTGAGCCCCCTGTTAAATTAGGATCTCTACGGGGAAAACTATGCTGAGAAAAGCATTTGATTCCTCCCTGTGCTCAGCAGAAGATAATTCAGGGTGATTTTTATTTTTATTTTACAGATGTTCCCTGTGAGTTTCTCCAGCCATTTCCTATCAAACAAGCACCAGGCTACCCTACCCAAATTCATCGTTTGGACAATATGTGCTGTCTGCATTTTGCCCTTTTCTCTTAATTTTCTGGGTGCAGATTTTGGAGCCAAAATAGGCTCCTTAGATGCTGTTGCCAACGCAGAGTTTAGCGATTATCAGCTCATTGAGGCAATCCACCATACGCTAGCAGGCAGTTATCTACACACCATTCTTGAATGGAGTGCATTTTGTGCCGCCATTTTCACAATGGTCTTGGCATTTGCTCACTTTTATATCACCCAAGACATCATCACCCCAATCATCGGAGTGACCTTGTTTTGTGCTGGCATGATGGATGCGTTCCACACGTTGGCAGCAGATCGCTTGGTTGAAGCAGTCGCAGACAACCGTGACTTAATCCCTTTCACTTGGGCTTTGTGTCGCCTGCTGAATGCAGTGCTCACAATGATAGGTGCCAGTTTGATAATAGGGGAAAAATGGATCCCGTGGCAGAACAAAGCAGGTTTTGTGACTGTCATCAGTCTTTTATTTGGACTTCTAGCCTATGGAATTATTCGAGCTTGTGCAACCAGCAATTCTTTGCCTCAAACCACATTTCCTGACTCATTAATTACTCGACCCTGGGATGTTATCCCTTTGGTTTTATATGTCATAGCAGGCATTGCCATTTATCCTCGTCTTTATCAAGCCTATCCTAGTTTATTCTCCTATTCTCTAGTCATTGGTGTCATACCCAATATCGCCACTCAAGTTCATATGGTATTTGGGTCAACGGCTTTATTCGACAATGATTTTAATATTGCCCACTTTCTTAAAATCATTGCCTATACGGTCCCTTTGATAGGCTTAATAATGGATTATATTTATACCTACCAAAAAACACAAGAATCGAATCTTGCAGTCAACCATAGAGAAACAACAGGAAACAGAGGGAGATTTGCGACAATCAGAGACAGATTTGACCCATAAAAATCAGCGTTTGAACGAAGCATTTGTAGAATTAAGACAAGCCCAGATCAAACTGGTCCAGACTGAAAAGATGTCAAGTTTAGGGCAATTAGTAGCTGGTGTTGCCCATGAAATCAATAACCCGATAAACTTCATCCATGGCAATATTACTTGTATTGATCACTATACTCAGGACTTGATTGAAGTTATTCAGACTTACCAAGAACACTATCCCCACCCACCCGAACAGCTTCAACTGCTGATGGAGAATGTGGAACTTGACTTCATAGAGGAAGACTTAGGTAAGTCACTACAATCCATGAAGATTGGTACACAACGGATTCGAGAGATTGTCGTATCACTCCGCAATTTTTCTCGCCTTGATGAATCTGCATTCAAAAGCGTTGATTTACATGAGGGAATTGACAATACGCTATTGCTTTTAATGCATCGCTTGAAAGCACAAACCGATAGCCCACCCATTGAAGTAATTAAGGATTATAGTCAACTACCTTTAGTAGATTGCTACCCTGGACAGCTGAATCAGGTTTTTATGAACCTGCTAGCTAATGCAATTGACGCCCTAGAGGAGACAGCGCAGCAAAATATATCGACAGACTGCCCTGCTAGGCGTATTTGGGTTTCGACTCAGGCCATGGATCAAGATTGGGTACGAATTACGATCGCTGACAATGGTCCAGGCATGCCTGAGCATGTGAGCGCCCAAATCTTTGACCCTTTCTTTACGACTAAACTGGTTGGCAAGGGTACCGGTTTGGGTCTATCTATCAGCCATCAAATTATTGCCGAAAAACACAACGGCAAAATTTGGTGTGATTCTTCTTTTGAGGTTGGCACAACGTTCTTTGTGGAAATTCCTATTCGGCAAGCTGATCACCATCCATCTAAAGGGTGAAGGGCGATCTCCCTTCACCCTTTAGATGGTTTGACGACAGGTAATCCAGCTTTTCTTTCTGCTCAGAACTGTGGTTAGCGTAGTTGTTCATGATTTCGATTGCAGGGCTCTGATATGAATAAGTCAGATCAGCCCGCACGAAAACCACTGCTGGGCGGATATATATTTTTGTTGGTCATGGTGATCGCTCTGGTGGGCAGCGTGTTTTACCTGCTCAAAGCGTCCGATGCCTATCAAGCCGGTCTTGAGTCGGTGCAAAATAGCAAGGCAGTCAAAGATCAGATTGGTTCTCCGGTGAAAGCGGGTTTTTGGGTAT
>CAYGST010000663.1:0-2704 GCA_964352415.1 uncultured Planctomycetaceae bacterium
TCGTCGACCATGGTGCGAGACTACCCGAAGGCCGGCCGACCGCCAGCGTCACGCGGCGTGGCGGACCCGCTGCCGCAGGCTAGCGGACGCTGAGCTCGCGCGACTCGCCCGCGCTCAGGGTCGCCTCGACGATGCGCGGCGTCGCGCTGGTCGACGGCTCGCGGCGCAGTTCGAAGCGCCAGTCCGCCGCGCGCAGCGCTTCGAGCCGCAGCGCGTCGGCTCCCGTGCTGTAGTTCCAGCTGCCGCGCCAGTCCTCGTCCGCGGACGGTCGCCAGGAGGCGCGCACGAACCACTCGCCGGTCCAGCCGTCCGGACGCTGGATCGCCGCGGTCGCGCCGCGCGTCAGCGTCACGAAGGCGCGCGCGGCTCCGCCGAGGGTCGCGCGCACCTCGCCGCGCCACGGCGCGAGGCTGCCCGAGGCGCCGCGCTCCTGCACGGACAGCTCGACGTCGCCGGCGGGGACGGACAGGCGATAGCGCCCCGGCGCGAACGAATCGACGTTGCTCGAGCCCTCGCGGCGGCGCGCTCCGTCCGGTCGCGCCTCCCAGTCGATCGACAGCGTTCCCTCGGCGGGCGTGCCGTCCTCGTACAGCACGTCGAGCTCGAGCACCGCCTGAGGCAGCGGCGCGAGGTCGACGACAGTGCGCTCGACCTCGGACGGCTGCGCGAGGTCGAGCGCGATGCGCACCTCGGCGAGCCCGCGCACACCGTCCGTGTCCTCGAGCGGCTCGGAGCGCCAGGTCGTCTCCGCGATGCCCGAGGCGACCGTTCCGTAGAAGACGACGCGCGTCACCGTGCGGCCCGTGATCTGCGGCGTGTTCTCCGCATCGATGGCGAAGCTGACGCTACCCGCGCCGCGGCCGACGTACTGACCGAGGTCGATCTCCTCGCCGTCGGCGAAGGTCAGCTCGAAGCGGAACGTCGCGCTGGCGCGCGCGACCGGCGCTGCGCTGCGCGCGTCGACGACGTCGAGGCGCACGGCGATCGTTCGCTCCGCAGTCCAGAGCACGTCGCCATCCGTCGCGCGCACCTTCGTCGGTCCGGCGATGGTCCAGCTCGGGTCGGTCGAGCGCACGCGCAGGTCGCCCTCGCCGAGGCCGGAGAACGCGACGCTGCCCGCCGCGTCGGTCGCGGCGCGGCACTGCTGGTAGGTCGAGCTCGCGTCGCCGCGCTCGGCGCGCCGCGCGCGCAGGAGCATCTGACTCGGGCTGACGTGGTTCAGGCCGGCGGCGTAGGTGTGGGCGAGCAGCGTGAGCCCCGCCACCCCGCGCCCGTCGCCGTCGACGACGCGACCGGTCAGGCGCCGGCCGGGGGCGAGCACCACGAGCCAGCCGTTCGTGGGCTGGTCACCGAGCGCAGAGGGGAGCACCTGCCGCAGGAAGCCGTTGGCGGCGACGCCGAGGTCGAGCGAGGGCTGGTCCATGTCCGCGCCGGTCTGCAAGTTCAGCCGGAAGGCTCCGTTCTCATCGCTCGTGCCCTCGGCCACGACGCCATCGGGGTCCGCGCTCGTTCGATCTCCGTCCTCGCCGTTCTCCTTCACGGTGGGCACCAGGTAGACGGTGGCGCCCTCGACGGGCTGCCCCGCGTCGTCGACGACGCGGCCGAAGACTCCGGGGGGAGCGGGGGCCTCCTTGGCCACCGCGTTCGGAGTCGCGTCGGCGCTGGGCCTGCGGCCCGAGGCGCTGGCGTCGGGGAGCGGTGCTTCGTCCGGCGCTCGTTCAACTTCCATGGCGGCGCCCTCGAGCGGGCTGCGCGCCGCGGTGTCTCCGCTCTGCGCGACGCCACCGGAGACATCGTTCTGACCGGGCTGCCAGGCGAACCACAAACCGGCTCCGCAGAGCGCGGTGACCAACACCATCGTGAGCTTCATCAATGTCCAGGAGGCGACCGAGCCTGCGAGCGCCCCCGACGCGCCGGCGGTCGTGAGACCGGCGCTCCCGCCGGAGCGGGCGAGGGGCAGGAGCAGGACGCACCACGAGGAGCCGTTCGCTTCGTCGCGCCGTTCGAGCGCCTCACGCAGCAGCGCGAGCCCGCGCCGCACGCGGTAGCGCACGGTGTCGGTGGGCTTCCGTTCACGCCGTGCGATCTCCTCGGGGGAGAGTCCCTCGAGGAAGCGCAGGAGCAGCGTGCGGCGGAAGGGCTCGGGCAGCGTGCGGGTCAGGGCCGCGAGCTGCTCGGCCACCTCGGCGCGCGCGACGAGGTCGGCCGTGTCGGGCAGGGCCTCGGGCCGCGCCGTTGCCGACTCCCGCCGATGCCGGCGATCGTCCGCGCGAAAGCGGCGCGCCGCCAGCCGCCGCGCCACCGACCGCAACCACGGCCGCCGGGCCTCCCCGACCGGCAGCTGGCCCTCGAGGGCGGCCACCACGGTCTCCTGCACGAGGTCGTCGGCGGCGTGCGCGTCCCCGATCAGGGCACGCGCCAGCCCGGACAGCCAGCGCAGGTCGGTCGAGTCGAGGGAGGGGTTCATCGTGTCGTCCGCCAGCGGAGTTCCCGCGGCGGGGCGAAGCGCGAGCCGGACTTCGGGACTTTCGCACGAAAACGCCGCCCAGAGGCCGTGCGGGAGGGCTGACGCGGGGGAGGTCGTGGGATCTGGCGTTCGCCGCGACTTTTTCCGGGTCTCTCGGATCGAATCCGGCGGCGTCCAGACTGCAACGCTTCGGGGACCGGGCTCCGCGGCCATCCCCCCTGGATGCTCCGCGGGGCC
>CAYGST010000664.1:0-2698 GCA_964352415.1 uncultured Planctomycetaceae bacterium
GCGACCTGGCGGCGCTGGAGCATGCGTCGAGCCTCGTGCGAGACTTCGTCTTGACGGCCTCGCCTCGAGACTCCGACCGGGTTCTTGCGGCTCTGCGGGAACGCGGCCTGCTTCCTTTAGGTCAAGAGGAGGGCAGGCGCTGGCGCGCCCAGCTCGTGAAGATCCTGGGTCCCGACGGAATGTCCGCGATTGGAAGCGAGTTCAGGGAGTGGCTTGCCGCGCCCTGACGTGAACCCCAGCCGTGTGTGGTCTCGGGCCGTGTCGCCGGTTCGGACCCCGCGGCAGCGTGGGGGGGTCCGCTTCGGCCAGTGGAGGCGACGGTCTCAGTCTTGCAGGGAGCGTTCGTCCGAGCCGTTCGGCGGGCCGTCCATGCGCTGGAAGGCGGTGGCGCCCAGGTCGACCCAGCGGGTCTCTCCGGAGTCGGGCAGGAAGACCTGGACCCAGGAGTTCCAGCGCTTGAGGACCAGGGCGGGGCTTTGGGGTGCGCTATCGATGGTGGGCGTCATAGGACCGTGACGTCCGCGCGGGGTCGGCGAGCGGGGGGAGATTTCCAGCCGTTCCGCGCAGGTTCTCCACAGATCGGCCCCTGGCCCGCGCGTCCGGCCCCGCAATCGCCACGTTTCCACAGCCTGTCCCAGGGGCCGGAACCGGCGCAGCCCGTCCGAGGGGGCCCGCGGCGCCCGCAGGTCCCGCCGCACGCACGGCGAGCCGCTGGACCTTCGTCCCCGCACGCAGCCGCCAGCCGAGACCTCAGCGCGCCAGCGCGCCCTCCAGGAACGCCTCGAGGTCCTCGTGCAGCGCCACGAGCGACGGCGGGTGCACGTACATCATGTGGCCCGCCTCGAAGTCGCCCATCGTCACGTTGCCGCGCAGGTGCGGCTCGAGGCCGAGGTGATCGAAGGTGTAACGCGTCGCGTAGTACGGCGTCGCCAGATCGAAGAAGCCGTTGGCGACGTAGACCTTCAGGTGCGGGTTCTTGGTCATCGCCTCGCGCAGGGTCTCACCGACGTTGACGTAGCGGTTCTCGTGGTTGCCATAGCTCCACGGCCACACGCGACCGGTGAGGATCTCGTAGGGGAGGTCCGACTCGTAGCCGAGCTCCTCGCGCAGGTACGGGTTCAGCGTGCCCGTGTACGGACCCGAGATCGCGTTCATGCTCGGGTCGAAGTCGTAGCCCTCGCCCGCGGCGTCGCGGTCGTGTCCGATGAAGCGCGAGTCGAGGCGCCCGACGGTCAAGCGCTCGGCGCGCCGCAGCTGCTTGCAGAAGCGCCCGATGCGGATGCGCAGGTTCGTCGCTTCGATGTAGGCGGTCGAGAGGCCCGTGTAGCGCGCGAGCTTGGCCGTGACCGCGGCGCGCTCGGCGTCGGGCAGCGCGTCGCCCTTCATCAAGGCCGTCGCGTACTCGCCGCTCGCGAAGGCCTCGACCTCGGCGAGGGTCGTCTTCAGGTCCCTGGAGAGCTCCGCGTCGAGCTTGCCGTGGTAGAAGGCCGTCGCCGTGTACGTCGGCAGGAACAGGACGTACGGCAGGTCGTTGCCGACGTCGAAGCGCGCCGTCTGGAAGTTCAGGATCGCCGAGACGAGGATCAGCCCATTCAGGTACATGCCGTGGCGGTTCTGCAGCTCGCCCGCCAGGCCGCAGGCGCGCGTCGTTCCGTAGCTCTCGCCCGCGAGGAACTTCGGCGAGCCCCAGCGCTGGTTCTGCGTCGTCCACAGGCGGATGAACTCGGCGACCCAGCGGATGTCACCCTCGAGCCCGTGGAACTGCGACTTGTCCTGGCCCTCCGCGGCGCGGCTGTAGCCGGTCGTGACCGGGTCGATGAACACGAGGTCCGTCGTGTCCAGGATCGAGTAGGCGTTGTCGGTGAGCTGGTACGGCGGCGGCGTGAGCTCCTGGCCCGCGTCGTTCATGACGACCCGCTGCGGGCCGAGGGTCCCGAGGTGCAGCCAGACCGACGACGAGCCCGGGCCGCCGTTGAAGCAGAACGTCACCGGGCGCGGCGCGTCGGAGGCTGGGTTCGTGCGCAGGTAGGCGACGTGGAAGATGCGCGCCTTCTCGGTGCCGTCCTCGCTCTTCAAGGTGAGGTCGCCCGCGTGCGCGTCGTAGGCGATCTGTTCGCCGCGGATCGTGACTGTGTGGCTCGTCGTGACGACGTGGTCGTTGGCCTCGCTCGTGCCCTCTTCCTCCGAGTCAGCGGGCTCCGCCTCCTGGGCGGAGGACGCGGCGGCCGGTCCCGCAAGCGCGAGCGCGAGGCCGAGGAGCGCGGGGAGCAGCAGGCGGGAGCGGCGAAGCAAGGAAAGGTGTCGCATGGCGCGGGGGACGTCGATGGGGAGCGGGATCAGCGGTGCGGAACGGAGGGCGATCCTACGCGGGGACGGGCCCGCCGCCCAACCCCGGCAGCCCACGGCCGCGTGGCTCGCGCAGCCCCATCCGCTACACTCCCGGGCCGGCTCGCGCCCGCGCGCACCGCTTCCCCTGGCTCCCGCACCCGCCGACCATGTCCGAGTCCGAGATCGAGAGCGTCCTGCACGAGACCCGCGTCTTCCCACCGTCCGACGAGTTTCGCGAGGGGGCGCGCCTGGCCTCCACCGAGGAGTACGAGCGGATGTACCGCCAGTCGATCGACGACCCCAACACGTTCTGGGCAGGCGTCGCGCGCGAGCTGCCGTGGATGGAGGACTTCCACACGGTGCTCGACTG
>CAYGST010000665.1:0-2695 GCA_964352415.1 uncultured Planctomycetaceae bacterium
GGTCACCGCTCAGCGCGTCGACGACCGTGCCGACGCCGCGCGTCCCGTCGCCGAGCTCGAGAACGACCTCGGGCGTCTGGTCGGCGCCCACCTCGATCGTGACAACAGGACTCTCTGGATGGTCAGGGCTCGTCGCGAGCAGGCTCAGCGAGCCGAGCTCGACCGTGTCGAGCTCGAAGCGGCCCTCGTCGTTCGGAGCGATCTCGTGGCGCTGAACCTTGGTCGGCGACGTGCTCCACGTGTAGAGCTGGAACGAGGGAGCGGGCTCGCCGTCATGGACGACGCGGCCGCGGACGGAGCCGGCGCGCGGGAGGGTCAGCTCCTGCTCGAACGGGAGGGTGACGTAGATGTTTCCGATCGTCGTCTCGACGTAGCCAGGCTTCGAACCTCGAACCCAGCATGCGGTGTCCGGGCAGCCGTGGGCCGAGGCCAGACCCTCGTCGTCGGTCCAGGCGCGTGAGCGGCGCCATTCGTTGCCTGCTTGCCAGATGATCTCGACCCGCGCTCCCTCGACGGGTTCTCCTCGCGGGTCGCGTACACGTAGCACCTGTGCTGCGCCGAACGTCGCCGTCAGATCGACAGTGAGGGACTCGCCGATCGAGTCCGCTTCGAACGCTTGCTCCTCGGGAACCAGTTCTCCGCCCAGGAGGCGAAAGTGGTACTTGCCCGTCTTGTGGCGGGGTAGGTCCAGCGTCCACTCCCCATCGCCGGCGGCGTTCGTCGAGCGGCCAAGGCGCTCGGTCTTTCCTTCGAAAGCCCACCAGCATTCGACTTGTGCGTCTTCGGGGAGCTCTTGACTGGTCTCGACGCGAATCACTCCGGAAGCCACCAGCCTTGGCTGGATCACCAGGGTCACCTCGGCGACGTCCAGCCGTGTCACGACGGGTGTAGAGATCCGCTCGCCGTCGACCGCTACGAGCTGGACCGGGCCGGGAGTGTGCGCGAGCTGAAGCTGGCCGGTGCGATCGGACTCGTCGACCCGGATGTAACTGGACATCGCCGAGCGAACGTCATCGTCCGAGGGAGCGGACCCATGGAGCCACGGATGACGGTAGTCGAGGTCTCGCAGGGCTTCGGTCGAGAGCCCGACCTGAAGCACCTGTGCCCCGTCGACCGCGTCGCCGTCGGAGTCCACGACTTGAACGCGAAGCGTCCCGAAGAACTCCAGGGTGAGCTCGGCGCGACGAGCGTTCTCGGACGCATCCCACGCGGACATCGAGTGGAAGGCGGTGCCCAGGTCAGGATGGCTCGCCCACAGGATGGTGTCATCCGGGCGAGACCACGCGGGGACCTCGCTGAAGTGGGCGATGCCGCCTGCGCCCGTTCGAGCAAGCTCCTGCAGGCCCGCGAGCTCCAGGAGCCCTTCCGGCGTGAGCGAGCCACCGCTCGCACGCGTTGCGCCCCAGGTCACGGTGGCCGCCTCGAGCGCCTCGCCGGACTCCGAGCGGACCATGACCTCGAGGCCCGACGCGGATTCGTCCGTCCGTGAGGCTTCGGTCTCGGGGGCGGTGCCCGGCAGATCGCGGGGAGTGTTCGCGTTCTCGGTCGCCGGCCAGGGAGCGACGGGCTCGTCCCCGTTGCGGCCCGCTTCGCTGCCATCGAGGGGGGTGGCTCCCTCTTCGTGTGGTCCCTGAAGGAACCAGATGGCCCCGCCAGCAAGTGTGGCGACGCAAAGGAACGCGACCAGGATCCCCCGGTAACCCACGGCTAGGGTGACGGCGGGGAGTTGGGGACCGGGCCTCCCGAAAGGCGGGAGGTGTTGCCGATCTTCTCAGTGACGCCAACCTGGGCTTGTGAAGAGGTTGCAATGGCGAGCAGGGCAACAATCAGCGCAAGAGCTGCTCCTAGTTGTGCTCTGTTCATTTTGTACTTCCTGCGAAGGCGATGAGGCCATCGATGATGAGGCCAGAGGTCGTGCTCGCTCGATCGACTACCTGCTGAATGGTCGCACATCCCGTCGTCCTCATGGTGAGCTTGGACGAGTCTTGTGACTTGATGGCGTCTACACACGCCGTCACCGCTGCTGAGGGGGTCGGCCATGCCTCATCGATGCGCTGGATCGCTTCCAGCGCCGAAGGCGTGTCACCCATCTTCAGTGAGTGCATCAGCCAGCTAACTGCGGCCGGAGCGTGAGTGGGCATGTTCACGACGGCTCGTCTGGCCGCCTGCAGTGCCTCGTGACCAAGGCCACGCTCGGCACAGGAGACCGCGAAGCTACAAAGGACACTCGAGAGCTCTCGCCTGGTCAGTGCATTCCCTGTCAGGCGCCGGAAGACATGACCAGCGGTAGCGTGTCTTCCAGCCACCAGGTGCTCGTCTCCAACGTAGGCTGTCGCCGCAACGCTGGGCGCGAGACTGAGCGAGGCCGTAGCGAGCCACATCAGCCGGAGCCGGTGAGCCTGAATGTCCTGAATCGCAGCAGCGATGACCTGCCGCAGCTCGGGTTGCCCCTGCGCTGACTGGTACAGGTGGTGGAGTTCCGAGGCGATCTCGCTCTCGCTGAGACTCTCGTCTCGATTGCGCCTCGACAGAACGTAGCGACCACGGAAGTAGCTCGGGCCAGCTCGCCGAAACCCCTCCAGGTGAGCTTGCCGCAACAGGAAAGCCGCCTCATCCCGCCAGACCTCGAGCAGCTGCCGCTCCGCGCTCGTCAGCCCCGTCTTGCGCGTGATCCAGAGGTCTTCCCCGTTGGCCA
>CAYGST010000666.1:0-2676 GCA_964352415.1 uncultured Planctomycetaceae bacterium
AGGTCGAAGCGGCGATCGGCCAAGGCTCCGCGGACCAGTTCCTCGTCGGCGTCGGCATCCTCTCGCCTGCGAACACCACGATGGCGTTCACCGCGACGGACAGCCACTCGCGGCTCAGCCTCGTGACCATGATCGCGCCGAGCCCCGACTGGTTCCTCGGCATCGACTCCTTCGAGCTGTTCGAGAACGGGCGCTGGATCGACCAGGCCGTCGTCGAGCTGTTCGCCTGGGACTCCGGCACCGACAGCGGTACGGGCTTCAACTCATCGAACCAGGACACGAACCCCGCCGCCCCGATCCAGCTCGTGACCGGCGGACCGTTCTTCGGGACGACGCCGCTCGGCACGTTCACGATCACGCGCACGAGCGGCGCGACCTACTGTGCCGGCAAGGTGAACAGCCAGGGCGCGCTGCCCGTCATCGACTCGATGGGCTCGGCTTCGGTCAGCTCGCCGGCGAGCTTCGACGTGCTCGGTTCGGGCATCGTGAACAACAAGAACGGGCTCCTGTTCTACGGCTTCGCCGACCAGAGCGCGCCGTTCCAGGGTGGGACGCTCTGCGTGCAGGGCGCGCTGCAGCGCACCGCCGTGCAGAACTCGGGCGGCAGCGCCAGCGGGAACGACGCGACGGGCACCTTCGCCCTCGACATGAACGCGCTCATCCAGGGCGGCGGCGACCCGAACCTCACGGCGGGGACCCGCGTCTTCGCGCAGTACTGGTACCGCGACCCGCAGTCGCCGAGCGGCAGCGGCCTGACGAACGCGCTCGACTTCGTCGTCCTGCCGTAGGCGGCTCCGCGTCGGAGGACCCTCGCGCGCCGCCGATCGGGAAGCGGCGGGGCGGGGGCCACGACGAAGGCTCCGTCCACGCGCCTCAGGGCGCCTCGAACGCGGGGTTCGCTGGGAAGCTCCCGGCGGCCCCGCGCTCTCGTCTCCAGGCGCGTAGTTCGGTTAGGAGCGCGTCACGCACTGCGGGCCGGTCGTCAGCGACGTCGCGCGCCTCGCCGGGGTCCTGCTCGAGGTCGTACAGCTCGAGCGAGCCGTCCTCGAGCCACTCATGGAGCTTGTAGCGGCCGCGGCGGATCGCCGAGGCGGGCGTCGTGCGCCAGCGGCCCGACGCGCCGTTGCCCTCGAGGTAGGCGGGGAAGTGCCAGACGAGGGCGCGCTCGGCGAAGCCGAACGGGGGGAGGCCCGTGGACTCTGCAGCGCTCGCGCCGTCCAGCAGGGGCCAGAGCGACGCCCCGTCGAGGACGTGCCCCTCGGGCGCGACGAGCCCCGCGGCGGCCAGCAGCGTAGGCGCGAGGTCGGTGCCGATCACCGGCTCGTGGAGCACGCGGCCCGCCGCCACGCGTCCGGGCCAGCGCACGACCAGCGGCACGCGCACGCCGCCCTCGTAGAGCATGCCCTTCGAGCCGCGCAGCGGCGTCATCTCCGTCTGCGTGCCGAGTCCGCCGTTGTCGGACAGGAACACGACGAGCGTCTCGTCGGTGACGCCGAGGGCCTCGAGCTTCGCCAGCACGGCGCCCGCGCTCTCGTCGAGCGCCGTGACCATCGCGGCGTAGGCGGGTCGAGGGAAGCGCGCCTCGTCACCCGCCTTGCGCTCGCGGTAGCGCGCGAGCAGGTCCTCGCGCGGCTGGATCGGCGTGTGCACGGCGAACCACGGCAGGTAGAGAAAGAACGGCTCGTCCGCGCACTCGTCCAGGAAGGCGAGCGCTTCCGCCGTGAGCCGCGCGGTCAGGTGTTCGCCGTCGGGGCCGTCCGTGAGCGCCGGGTTGCGGTAGGGGCTGAAGTAGCTCTTCGGATGCCCCGCCTGCGTTCCGCCGACGTTGCGTTCGAAGCCGTACTCGGTCGGCGCGGCGCCGACGTGCCACTTGCCGAAGGATGCGGTGCGGTAGCCCGCGGCGGCAAAGGCCGTCGCAAGCGTCCACGAGCCCTCGCGCAGCGCGCGGCGGGTCCGCGGCACGAGCACGCGCCGGTGCTGCGCCTCGCCGCGGGCTGCGGGCGCCACGGTCGTGATCCCGTGCCGCGGCGTGTCCTGGCCAGTGAGTAGCGAGGCACGGCTCGGAGCGCAGTTCGGCCCGTTCGAGTACGCGTCCGTGAAGCGCGCGCCGGACGCGACGAGCGCGTCGAGGTGCGGGGTCTCGACGAAGGCGTTGCCGTAGCTGCCGAGGTCACGCCAGCCGAGATCGTCGGCGACGAACAGCACGACGTTCGGTCGCGCGGGGTTGGCGTCGGGTTCGCCGGCTGACGGGCGCGGCTGCGGGGGGCCGCCGCAGCTGGAGAGCAGCGCGCTGGTGACGAGCAGCTCGAGGAGAGCTCGGCGCTCCTCAGGCATCGTCCTCCAGAGCGCGGCGCAGGTCGTGGTTCGCAGAGGCGAGGCGCGCCCGGGCAGCCTCGGGTCCGAGGCCGAGCTGGAGCATGCAGACGGCCAGCTTGACGCTGCCATTCGCCTCCTCGAGCGCCGCGCGCGCGGGCTCGCGCTCGACGTCGCACAGATCGGCAACGAGGCGGATGCCGCGGTCGAGGAGCTTCACGTTGCCCGCGGTGTTCACGTCGACCATGCGGTTGTCGTAGACCTTGCCGAGGCGCGTCATCGCGAGCGTGCTGATCTGGTTCAACACGAGCTTCGTCGCGGTGCCCGCCTTCAGGCGCGTGGACCCCTGCAGCACCTCAGGGC
>CAYGST010000667.1:0-1890 GCA_964352415.1 uncultured Planctomycetaceae bacterium
CACCTCGCGCAGCAACTGGCCCACCGACCCCGACGGCGGCTTGGCGCCGACGAGACTCGAGAGCGTCGGGGCAACGTCGACGGTCTCGACGGGGCGCGCGACGCGCTGCGCCGGGATGCCGGCGCCGGCGACCAGGATCGGCACGTAGGTGTCGTAGACCCACGGTGAGCCGTGAGTGGTCGCCACCGTCAGGCCGTCGAAGTCGTTGACGTAGCGGTAGGGCTCGAAGACCACGTAGATGTCTCCGGAGCGGCCCGGGCTGAAGTTGCGCAGCACCGAGTTCAGCACGCGCAGGTTCGGGAAGGTGCCCTCCCGCAGGTCCACGCTCGCGACGGCGAGCGCGATGCCATCGACCGTCGTGAGCTCGTCGGCCAGCTCGCGCGCGACCTCGTCGGCGTCGTGGTCACCCTCCTCGAGCCTCGCGCGGTCGAGGTAGACGTAGGGGTGACTGAACGTGTCGACGAGGGCCCCGTAGCCGCTCGTGCTCTCGAAGGTCGTGAAGAAGTCGCCGGGGATGTAGTCCGTCTCGAAACCGAGCTCGGCCAGGTAACCGGGCGCCTCGGCGCCGCCGTGGTCCGCGGACAGCACGATCAGCGTGTCGTCGAGGCCCACCGTCTCGTCGACGTAGCGGAACAGCTCCGCGAGGGTGCGGTCGAGGCGCAGGAGGTTGTCCTCACTCTCGAGGCTCGACGGCCCGAACACGTGGCCGACGTAGTCCGTCGAGGAGAAGCTCACGGAGAGGTAGTCCGTGACGTCGTCCTGACCGAGGCCCTCGTTCGCGATCACCTCTTTCGCGAACTCGAGCGTCAGCTCGTCCCCCGCCGGGCTCAGGGTCAGGAAGGTCGTGAAGTACTTGCTGTCCGCCGGGCCGTACTCGTGCGGGAAGACGCGACCGAAGTCACCGAGGCTCGTCTCGTACGGGCGGTCGTCGCGGTCGCCGAAGATGTAGGTGCTCGAGTCTCCGGAGAGCTCCCAAGAGGTGTTCGCGTAGGCGCCCGCCAGGTCGCGCTCGTTCCACGCGTCGACCCAGGCCGGCATCGCGTCGTAGTAGAACTGGCTCGTGACGAAGCGGCCGGCCGCCTTGGAGAACCAGAAGGCCTTGCCCGTGTGCCCGGCCATCGAGATCGCCCCGCGGTCCTTGACCGACACGCCGAAGACCTTCGCGCGACTGCCGGTGAAGAGCGTCAGCTCGTCGCTGAAGGTCGAGACCTGGATCGCGGCGGGTGAGCGGCCGTCCGAGCGCGCGACGCGTTGCGTCGGGTCGATCTCGGTCGAAGCGTCGACGCCCGCGCCGGAGACCAGCAGCGGGTAGCGCGCGTCCTCGACGTTGTACATGAGCTCGCCGGTGGCGCGGTCGAGCCAGACGTTCGAGATCATCCCGTGCGCCGCCGGGTCCGCGCCCGTCGCCAGCGTCGTGTGCCCGACGATCGTCTCGGTGTTCGCGTGCCCGTGGTGCGCGTCGAGGTAGACCGTGCCCTCCTCCATCAGGTAGCGGAAGCCGCCCTCGCCGAAGCGATCGGCGTAGCGCCGCGGCAGCTCGCCGCGCAGCTGGTCGACCGTGATCTGCAGCACGAGCTTGGGCTTGCGCGGGCTCGCGCCGTGGGCGCGATGCTTGTCGCGCCCGGTGTGGCAGGCGGAGGTGCCAGCCGCGACGAGCAGGAGGCCGAAGAGAGCGCAGCGGAGGTCGGGACGAAGGTGAGCCATGGGAGCGTTCGCGGGAGGATGCGGGGGGGGGAGTCGGTCAGCGTCGCCCCGGAGGATAGCGAACGCGAAGCCGGCGGGCCTCGACGCGAGAGCTGGGACGGTCGGCGCGCCGCGGGGCCCCCCCCGGGGGGCCCCCGGGCGGTTGGCCCCCGCGCCCCCGCGCCGGCCGCGCCACCCCGCCCTGGG
>CAYGST010000667.1:1900-2676 GCA_964352415.1 uncultured Planctomycetaceae bacterium
CTGGGGGCCCGGGGCGCCCGGGTGTATTGCCACCGCTACGCGGGGGGGCCGCGCGGGGTGAGGGGGGAGGGGGGGCGCGCGGGGGGCCGCCACCTGGGGGCACGCGGCGCGTTTCGACGCCTCGCACAGGAGCGAGCCGCTCAACCGCGCAGTGCGCAGTGCTTTCAGCCGCGCAAGGCGCGGGGGAACAGGACGTTGTTCTCGAGGCCGATGTGCTCCATCAGCATCCGCTCGAGATCGCTGAGCCCGAGGTAGAGGGCCTTCCAGGTCGTGCAGGCCTCCGGCGGCGGCACGAAGTCGTGGGAGAGGCTCCGCAGGCGCTGCAGGTTCTCGGCGTGGTCCTGGTGCTCCTGCTCCATCACCTGCACGGGCATCGCGGCGCGCCGACCGGCGCCCGAGCGGATCATCGGGAAGAGCATCTGCTCCTCCTTCTGCATGTGCAGCTCGAGGGACTCGTGCATCTCGGCCAGGAAGTCGGCGAGCCCCTTCGGGCAGTTCGGCTTGTCCGCGTGCACGCTCTCGACCTTCTCGGCCATCTCGCGCAGGCGCGGCAGCTCCGCTCGGTGCGGCTCGTGGTAGGTCGCAAGCAGGTGCTCGATCAGCTGATCGAGCGGGCGCTCGTCCCAGCGCACCGCGACCTCCTCGGTGGCGCTCGCCTCTGCGGCGAGCTCGGCGGCCAGAACCTCGGCGTCGAGGCCCTTCTCCGCGCAGGCGTCGGCCAGGGTCGTCCGCCCGCGGCAGCAGAAGTCGAGGCCGTGGCGGTGGAAGACGCGGGA
>CAYGST010000668.1:0-2661 GCA_964352415.1 uncultured Planctomycetaceae bacterium
TGGGTGAATGCACTCGGAGGCCGTAGCCGATCGCCTCGGAAACAACGATCCGGGATCAACGGGCCGAAGCCGCTCCGCGGCTTCAGCTGCAGCGTTCGGGAGCCATGGGTGAATGCACTCGGAGGCCGTAGCCGATCGCCTCGGAAACAACGATCCGGGAGCAACGGGCCGAAGCCGCTTCGCGGCTTCAGTCCGTTGCTCCCGGACTCCTTCTGCTCGGTTCTTCTTCGAGGCCGAAGCTGACAACCTCCCGAACCGTCCACCCACGGCTCCCGAACGCTGCAGCCCCCCCGAGCCAACTCTGTGTCCTCTGTGTCCTCTGTGTTTAACCCTCTGGAGGGCCGCGAGCTCAGAGCCCCCGAACCGTCCGACCATCGCTCCAGAGCCTCCCCCCGCCGCAGCCGCTACTCGAACAGGTACACGCGCACCTCGAGGTCCTTCCCCTCCATCAGGACGGGATAGGACTCCACGAGCCGGCAGTCGTTCGCGAGCCAGGCCTCGATGCTCGCGACGTCCTGGGGACGAAAGCTCGGCAGCCACTGAGGACGCGTGACGATCCAGACGCGCCGATCGTGCCGGTTCCAGCGCCGCGGACCGTCCGGGAACCAATCGGCGAGCGCCTTGATGTCCCGCGGCCGGCGCGGATCCGGCGCGGTCGCGCCGAGATAGAACTCGGCCAGCGGAGCCCCCATCGACAGCACGAGATCGCTGGGCTCGCGCTCGGCGTCGACGAACTCGAAGGCCTCGCGCCAGCGTGGCCGCTCGCCGCGGCGCGTCGTGAAGTAGAGCAGCGTCGAGGCGAACAGCGTCGCGGCGAGCGCGCTGCCGCCGGCCCAGAACAGCGCGCGCCCCGCGCTGCACTTCCCCAGCGCCTCGAGCGGCGAGACCGCGACGAGCAGCACCCAGGGCAGGAGGCAGAACGTGTACTGCGCCGTCATCAGCATGCGCGTGGACACGAGCAGCAGCCCGCCCATCCCGATCAGCGCGACGCCAGCGGCGAACAGGCTCGCGAGGTTCCGCGTGCGCCAGGCCCAGAGCGCTCCGATGACCGCCGCCGCGCCGACGAGCGGCGTGTAGAAGAAGCCCGAGGTGAGCAAGAGGTGCGCGGGGCCACGCAGCGGGTCGAGCGTCCCCTTCTCCTCGCCGTGCTGCTGCAGCGCGGTCCACAGCCACGGACTCGCCGCGAGGGCCCCGACGCCCATCGCGATCAGGACGAGGCGACTCACGCGCGTCATCTCAGGCGCTGGGCGTGCGCCGAGTCTTCCGGCGAACGGCAGGGCGAGCGCGAAGGCGGGGACGAGCACCGCCGCGGTGACGTGGAAGGCGGCCGCCGCCGCCATCACGGCGAGGCCGAGCAGCGTGGCAGGCGTGCGCCCCGCGAACAGACCCCGCAGCGCGACGCCGCTCCCCACGAGGGAGGTCAGCATCGCGAAGGTGTAGAAGCGCGCGTTCTGCGACCAGTAGACGTGCCACGGGCTGACCGCGAGCAGCAGCGCGACCAGCGCGGCGCGGCGATCGCCGACGAGCGAGCGAAACGCGCAGAACGCCGCCGGGAGGCAGAGCCAGCCGGCGACGGCCGGTGCGAAGCGCAGCGCGAACTCGTCCGGACGGCCACCGAAGCGCTCCGCGGTCCAGCGCACGAGCGCGTACCCGAGTGGATTCCAGACCCCGTCGCCGCGCGCGCCGAACCAGGCGTCCGCGTAGGTGTAGGCCTCGTCGATCCACAGGCTCCACTCGCCCAGGCGCCAGAAACGCAGGAGCCCGATCCCGAGTGCCGCGCTCAGGAGCATCCAGGCGGCGCGATCGCGCGCGGCGCCCCGCGGAGACGCCGCGCGCGCATCAGGGGCGGGGTTGGGAAGGGCGGCGGGGGTTTCGGCCATGGATGTTCAGCAGGGTTTCAAAGCCGGCCGAGGAAGGCAACAGGGGGCCGACACCCGCCCAACCGCCTCCGGTTGCAAGGTCCCCCTCCGGAGCCGAGAATCTTCCCATGCGCACGCTCGTCCCCTTCTTCGCCGGCGCTCTGCTGGCGTCCTGCACGACCTACTCCGAGTCGGTCCCGATCCACTTCTCCACGCAGCCGCCCGGCGCGGACGTCGTCGTCGACGGTGTCCCGACGGGCTTCGCCACGCCTTGCATGGTCGCGCTCGAGAAGCGCCGTCAGATCGTCACGTTCGAGAAGACGGGCTATCAGGTTCCGGCGCGCATCCTCGAGCCGGATCCGTACAACGACACCTGGTACTGGTCGGAGGCCACGGTCGGGCCGCACACGTTCGACTTCCCGATCCTGATCAACCTGGACGACTTCCTCCAACCGGTCGTCGCCCGCAACGAGCTCATCGCGGCGCGCATCCACGTGCGGCTCAAGCGCGAGGCCGACCAGGCCCTCGGCGCTCGGTGACCGGCGCCGGACGGCCGGCGGTCTTTCTCGACCGCGACGGCACGATCAACGCCGAGGTCGACTTCCTGCGCGACCCCACAGACCTCTGCCTGCTCCCCGGCGCCGCCGCGGCGATCGCGCGCCTCCGGGCCGCGGGCTTCGCGTGCATCGTGGTCACGAACCAGAGCGGCATCGCGCGGGGCTTCCTGGACGAGGCGACGCTCGCCGAGATCCACGCGCGCCTCGAGGGGCTGCTGGCGGCTGAAGGCGCGCGATCGCCGCGG
>CAYGST010000669.1:0-2653 GCA_964352415.1 uncultured Planctomycetaceae bacterium
GGGACACGATCGCGACGCGCCGAGAAGCGCGAGCGATTCCTTCACAGGCTCTGAGAGCCCGGCAGCTGGCTGGCGCCGCTCAACGACCTCCGCGCCCCCCGCTCGCCCCGAACCCCTGCCGGTCAGTTCGACGTGACCGGCAGGCGCACGAGGCTCGTCCAGGCCGCGTCGGGGCCTCCCGCATCGAGCAGCGCCTGGAAGCACAGCACCCCGCTGATCGGCACGAGCATCGGCGCGAGCGCGATCGGCACGGTCGCGAAGCCGTCGGCGTCGAGCGTGCCCGTCCAGACCACGGGGCTCGGCCCGGCGAGGAAGTCGGTGCCCGCGACGCCGGGCGTCGCTGTCCCGGGACCCTCGAGCAGCGCGCGGCGCAGCTCGACGCTGCGCCCGGCGTGCTCCGGAGCGGACACGTAGAGCCGCGGCACGTCCCCGGCGACGCTGCGCCCGAAGGCCGTCAGCCGCGGCGCGTCGGTGATCGCGAGGAAGCGCAGGTCGTCGACCAGCGCCTCGGTCAGGCCGTCGTCCGGCTGGTCGCGCACCGTGAAGCGCACGCGCATCGCGCTGGTCAGCGGCGACGCGGCCGCGAGGTCGAGTCGCTCCGTGCGCCAGGCGCTCTCAGGCGCGAAGCGCGCGAGCTCGCTCCAGCTCGCGCCGTCGTCGCTCGACAGCTCGACGAGCAGGTCGTCGCCGGGAGGACCGGCGCCGGGCAGCTCCGTGAACCAGCGGGCGAGCTCGAGCTCGACGTGGGCGAAGTCCGCGAGGTCGAGGCGCGGTGACTGCAGCCGCGTCCAGCCGTCGAGGTCGTGGTCGCTCGCCGTCGCCCCCGCCTCCGGACCCGTGACGAAGCACAGGCCACCGGGGAGGCCGCTCGCGTCGCCCGCGGGCTGCGTGGTCGCGGCGCTCAAGGAGTCGACGACGAGCGCGGGCACGCCGCGCTCGAAACCACCGCTGCCGCTGCCCACGACCGTCCAGTCCGGCTCGGCGACGTCGAAGCCCTCGACGACGAGCGCACGGCCCTCGCCGACGGCGAGCGCCAGCTCGACCTCGATCAGCTCGTCCGGCGTCTCGAGGCGAACGCGCAGCGTGAAGCGCTCGCCGAGCGGCGCGTCGTCCGCGATGCGGAAGCCGAACTCGAGGTTTCGCGCGCCGTGCGGCCCCAGCGCGACGCTCGCCGGCGCCGCGGACAGGTCCGCCAGCCCGGCGGGCAGCGCGAGGCGAATCATGCCGGTCACCGACTCCTGCCCTTCGTTCTCGAGCACCAAGCGCACCGACCAGAGCTCGCCGGGCTCCTTCCAGCCGTCGCCGTCGCCGAGGGCCTCGACGAGCACGGGCGACGAGAGCCGCGGCGCCGGTCCCGCGAGCCGCGCGAGCCGCGTGAAGGAAGGCAGAACCTCGTCGCAGAGCTCGTCGATGCGCGCGCCCTGCGGCCAGAAGCCGTCGGCCTCCGTGCCGATCTCGAACGCGAAGGCGAGCGCACCGAAGGTCCCGTACATGTAGTCGAGGCTGGTGCCGTTGGCGAAGCCGAGCGTCTCCCACGGTGTCCCGTAGCCCCAGCCCATGGGCTCGGCGAAGCGCTGCGACAGCACGCGCAACACGGCATCGTCGGGCGTCGTCTGCGCGTCGTAGCCCCACGGCATCAAGCAGTACCCGCCGTAACTGTGGCAGCTGATGACGAGGTCCGGCGGGTTCGCGGCGGCGAAGTCGCGCAGCGCCTGGGTCTCGGGCTCGGAGAAGGCGGAGGGACCGTGGTACTCGTGGCTGCCCTCGAACGACGACGACCCCGGCCACTGCGGCCCCCACTCCCAGTCGTAGTTGCGGTTCAGGTCGGCGCCGAGCGCGCCGCTCGGGAGTGGCGCCATGTTCTTGCGCCACAACCCGCCGCCCGAAGGCGCGAGCTGGCGGTTGAACTCGTAGCCGTCCGGGTTGACGCACGGGATCACGATCAGGTTGTTGCGGTCGACGAGGCGCGTGACCTCGTCGTCGTTGCCGTAGCCCTCCGCGAGGTGCTGGAGGAAGCGCATCAGCGCCTCCCCTCCGATCGGCTCACGGGCGTGGTGCAGCGCGTCGTACCAGACGACCGGCTCGTCCGGGTCGTGGACGTTCGGCGTGTTCGACACGCGCACGCCCCACACCGTCCGTCCTTGCCAGGTCGTGCCGAGCGGGATCCGCTGCGACACGACGTTCGGGTACTGCACCTGGAGCTGGAGCAGGCGCAGCGCCATCTCGTCGTAGGTGCGGAAGCCCGCGAAGGAGCCGCCGCCGAAGGTGAGCGCCTCGGACCCCGGACCCGCCTGCTGCGCGTGCCAGGCGACGAGGTCCTCGCGCACGACCTCCAGCTCCAGCCCGATCCGAGCGAGGCGCGCCTGCTCCGCGTCGTCCGCGAAGATCCGGGCGCGTCCCGGGGCGTGGTAGTGGTCGTCGATGTCCGTCGCGAAGCGGCGCAGCAGCTCCCAGTCGCGCGCGCCCTCGATGCGCACCTCGACCAGGTCGAGGACGGCAGCGCCGGCCCCCCGGGGAAGTTGCGGGAGGCTCTGCGGCAGGGCGGCGAGGGCGAGGCTGAGGAGCATGGGGCGTGGGAAGGGGTTCCTGGGGCGACCCGCGCTAGGATATCGCATTTACCTTGGCTGTCGAGCCCACGCGGGCAGGGACCCCT
>CAYGST010000670.1:0-2644 GCA_964352415.1 uncultured Planctomycetaceae bacterium
GCCCACGAAGTTCGGATCCAGGGCACTAGCGCTTCCAGGGCAGCACGAACGGCCGCTCGGCGCCCGCGCGGGCCGACGGCAGCGTGCCGAAGCAGAGGTCTCCGCCGTAGACCGGCTCGAGGACCTCCGGGCGCAGGACGTCCGCGATCGTGCCCAGCGCGACGCGCTCGCCCGCGTGCAGGAGCAGCGCGCGATCCGCGAACTGACTCGCCAGGTTCAGCTCGTGGGTGACGACCACGATCGCATGCCCGTCCGCCGCGAGGTCCGCGAGCAGGTCGAAGACGCGCAGCTGGTGCTCGGGGTCGAGCGCGTTCGTCGGCTCGTCGACGAGCAGCGTGCGCGCTTCCTGGGCGAGGGCGCGCGCGATCAGGGCGCGCTGGCGCTGGCCGCCCGAGAGCTCGGCCAGGGGACGCGCGGCGAGCTGCGTCACGTCCGCTGCCTCGAGCGCGCGCGCGACCGCCGCGCGGTCCTCGGCGCGCGGGCCGCCGAACAGGCCGCGGTGGGCGTAGCGGCCGTAGCCGACGAAGGCCTCGACCGTGACCTCGGGCAGCGCGCTGAGCGACTGCGGCACCACCGCGAGGCAGCGCGCGCGCTCGCGCGGCGCCAGCGCGCCGAGCTCGCGGCCCTCCACGCGCACGCTGCCCTCCTGGGGCACGAGCAGCCCCGCGAGCAGCTTGAGCAGCGTGCTCTTGCCCGCTCCGTTCGGACCGAGCACGGCGAGCACCTCGCCCTCCTGCACGTCGAGCTCCAGCGGCTCGAGCGCGCGCACGCCGTAGCCGCCCGCCTCGCCGCCAGATGGACGGTAGGTGAAGCCGAGGCCGCGGGCCTCGATCTGAACCCTGCGCTTGGCCGCTCCTTCTCTCCCCGCTACCACGTCTGCAGCTCCTTCCGCGAGCGGATCAGCAGCACGAGGAAGAACGGCCCGCCGACGAGCGACATGAGCACCCCCGGCCCGAGGTCCGCCTTGCCGATCAGCGCGCGCTGGGCGAGGTCGGCGGCGAGCAGGAGGCAGGCGCCGGCGAGCAGCGTCAGCGGCAAGAGGCGCTTGTGCGACGTCCCGACCACGAGCCGCAGGACGTGCGGCACCACCAGGCCGAGGAAGGCGATCTGACCGGCGACCGCGACGGCGGAGGCGGTGGCGAGCGAGGAGGCACAGAGCACGAGCAGCTTGGTGCGCGCGGTGTTCACGCCGAGCGCGGCCGCGTCCTCCTCGCCGCCCGCGAAGAGGTCGAGCTCGCGCGTCACCAGCGGCAGCACGAGCACCGAGACGCCGAGGCCGATCCACACGACCGCGACGCGCAGTGGCGCGTGGTCGGACAGCGAGCCGAAGGTCCAGCTGACGAGCGAGCGCGCGACCTGCAGGTTGTCCTGCAAGGCGTAGGCCTGCATCGCCGCCAGCACGCCGCCGAGCACGGTGTTCAGCGCGATGCCGGCCAGCAGCAGCGTTGGGACCGACAGGCGCCCGCCGCGCGTGCCGAGCAGGCTGACGATCAGCGTGGCCGCGAAGGCCCCCGCGAACGCGAAGCTCGTCACCAGCAGCGGCGCGAGCTGCACGGCGCGATCGACGACGAGGTTGAAGCCGTAGCCGCCGACCGCGAGGATCGCGACCGATGCGCCGACCGACGCGCCCGTGCTGATGCCGAGCACGGACGGCGAGGCGAGGGCGTTGCGGAACATGCCCTGCAGCAGCGCGCCGGAGAACGCCAGCGAGGCGCCGACGGCGATGGCGACCAGGGTGCGCCGCAGCCGCAGCTCGAGCACGAACTGCTGGCCGTCCCCGAGCGCGTCACCGAGTCCGAGCCACGACAGGCAGCCCTGGATCACGTCGCCGCCGGTCAGCGAGTCCGTGCTGCCGAAGCGCAGGGAGACCAGCGCGAGCGCGAGGAGCGCGACGGCGAGCAGCAGCCCGAGCAGCCGCGGAGAGCGTGCGAAGACGGCCACGGATCAGCCCCGCGCGGCGAAGGCGAGCAGGAGGACGAGCTGGACGAGGTAGGCCACGGCGCCCACGGTATCACCCGTGCGCCCGCCGATCCTCCCCGTGACGTAGGCGCCGAACGCGCGGTGCAGCGCGTAGGCGAGCGCGCAGCCGATCAGCGTGCGCAGCGGCGCCGCGAAGAGCATCGGCAGCGCCAGGACGAGCGCGCTGATGCCCGCGACGCCGAACGGCCCCGTGCCCCCCATCGCGTCCGCGGTGCCCGAACGACCCGGCGCGGCGGGGAACTGCGCGAGGTGCAGAACGACGGCGTAGCGCGCGAGCGCGCCGGCGGCGATCACGGCGGGGACGAGCAGCAGCGCGCCGATCTCCGCCGTCGCCATCCAGCGCATCCCGATCCCGAGCACGAGCGCCGCCGTCCCGTAGGTGCCGAGGCGCGAGTCCTTGAAGATCCGCAGCACGTCCTCCCGCGTCCAGCCGCCGCCGAGCGCGTCGCTGCAGTCGGCGAGCGCGTCCTCGTGCATCGCGCCCGTCAGCAGGAGCTCGAGCGCCAGCGCGACGGCCACGGCGAGCTCGAGCGGGAGCACGAGCGCGAGGCCGAGCGCGATCGACGCCGTCACGCCGCCGACGAGCCCGCCCACGAGCGGGAACCAGCTCACGCAGCGCCCGAGCGTCGCCGCGTCCCGCGTGTGCGCCGCGCCCGCCACCGGC
>CAYGST010000671.1:0-2637 GCA_964352415.1 uncultured Planctomycetaceae bacterium
CCTTCGGCCACGCGATCGAGCACCTCGCCGGGTACGGCGCCGTGCCGCACGGCGTCGCGGTCGCCGCCGGTATCGGACTCGCGTTCGAGCACGCCGAGCGCACGGGCGTGCTCGCGGACCCGGACTTCGCGCAGCGCGCGCGAGCCCTCGCGAAGACCCTCGACCTGCCGAGCTCGCTCGCCGACCTCGCGGCGCGCTACGACGTCTCGATCGACGTCGCGGCCATGCACGCGGCGATGCGTCACGACAAGAAGAACCGCGGCGGCGAGGTCCTGCTCGTCCTGCCCGTGCGCCCGGGCGAAGCGCGCCTCGACGTGCCGCTCGGCGCGTAATCGCCTGCGCGTTGGCGCGAGCAGGCGCTAGTCGAGCGCCGCATCGAAGGCGTACAGGCCAGCGCGCAACAGCGGCGCGTCGCCGACGCTCACGCCGTACTGCACGAGCGCTGCTCCGTAGAACAGAGCACGGAAGCGCGCTCGGCACAGGGTCGCCTCGTCGACGGCGCCGTAGGCCGCGAAGAAGCTCGCGCGCGCGGACTCCGACAGGAACGCGAAGGCGATCGACAGGTCGAGCGCCGGATCGCCGAGGTGCGCGTCGCCCCAGTCGATGACGCCGCAGGCCGTGAGCGATTCGTCGAGCAGCACGTGGCGCGCGTAGAGGTCGCCGTGCACGAGACGCGGTGCGTGCGGCCAGGGCGGCGCCTCGGAAAGCTCGCGAGCCCGCGTACGCACCGCGGCGACGTCGGACACCTCGGCACCGATCTCGTCGAGGCGCGTCTCCAGCTGGCCAACGCGGTACGCGAGGTCCGCGCGTCGAATGCGGTCGCCGTGCACGTCGCGCTGCATCGCGTCCGAGATCGGCGCGCCGTGCAGCGCGGCGAGGAAGGCGCCGAGCTTCGGTGCGCTGCGCGCGCGCGTGTCGTCCGAGAGCTCGACCGAGCAAGCCGTGCGGCCGGGGAGCTCGCGATAGCCGGAGAACGCGTACGGGTAGTCACCGGCCGGCGCACCGACGAACACCGGCTCCGGCGTCGCGAGCGGCAAGGGGCGCGGCACGTGGCGCAGCGCGGCGAGCTCGCCCGCCATCGTTTGTCCCGCGAGCTCGCGCTGCGGAAAGCGAAACACCCACGAGTCGTTCACCAGGTAAGCGAGGTTGTCCCAGCCCTTTCCGTAGTCCGCGATCCGGACGGGGTGTAGTTCGGGGAACTGCGCCTGGATCAGCTCGCAAGCACGCTCGCGCGTGAACTCGATCTCGGGCTCCCAGGGCTGCGCCATGGCGGGGAGCCTAGCAGCCTGTGGTGGCCTCGGGGTCCAGGTCCGGCTCGCCTCCTCGCCTCCGCGTGCTACGCTCGACCTGCACCACAACGCCGCCATGAGCTTCAACGACGACCCCCTCGCCGCCGGCCTGCCCAAGGAGGGCGAGGACTCCATGGCCGAGATCCTCGGCGGCTTCCCGCGTCACCTGACGACGAAGCTGATCGAGCAGGGCGCGGAGCACGAGTCGTGGCGCCAGGTCGCCGGCGTGTGGGTTCTGGCCGCGGCCCTGACGCTGTTCGCGCTCGCGCTGCCGGCCGCGCCCGAGGCCTGGGCCGCCACGTTCGCGCGCCCGGCCGCCGCCCTCGGACTGAACGACTGGCCCGGCCAGGCCGGTCGGCTCCAGTACGCGCTCGAATCGCGCTTCGGCGCGCACGTCGCCGAGCAGCTGCGGCTCCTGGTCTCGGCCATCGCTTACGGCCTCTGCCTCCCGTCGGCGTTCGCGATCACGCGCCGCTTCGGGGCCGGCTTCGGACCGCGCCTCGCGGTGACGTTCACCGTGCTGCTGAGCGCAGGCGCCTGGATCGCGGGCACGGATCCGGCCGGCAGCTCGGTCGCGCTGCTGTTCGCGCTCGAGCTGTTCCGGCGCACGTGGAACGGCGCGCCGGGGCTCCGCCTGCGCGCGCTGATCGTGCTGCCGCTCTACGCCTTCCTCGTACCGGCGATCGACTGGTTCCTGCCCGCGATCCTGCTGGCGAGCCTCGACGGCTCGGTCGAGGGTCGCTCGACCCGGCGGCGCGCCGTCGTCATCGGCCTGGTGGGGGTCGTGGTCCTGGCCGTCCTCGTGCTCGGGTGGTGGCTCCGGGTCTCGGCCCTGGACGCGTCGCTCAGGACCACGCTCGACCTCTCCCAGCTGAGCACGAACGACCCGCTCGGCCTCGGCGGTCGAGGGATCGGCGAGGCGCTCCTCGGCTTCGCCGGGGCGAGGCTCGGCTGGGCGGGCGGCATCGCGGTGGGGCTCGGCGTCTCCGCCCTCGGGCTCGGCGCGCTGCTCTTCCTGCGCCGCGACGAGGCGGAGGAGCGCCCGCCGCGCTGGTTGCTGCTCTGGTGCTTCGCGCCGCTCGTCATCGGAATCACCTGCCCCCCGGAGCTCGCCTCGTTCTCCGCGCTGCTGCTGCTGCCCGTCGCCCTCGTCGGGCTGATGGATCTCGTCGCGCGCCTGGACGAGGGGCCTGGGCGCGGCCTCGCGATCGGGCTCCCGGTCGCCCAGGCCGCACTGCTCGTGGGCCTCGTCACCTTCGCAGGCTCCGATCGGCCGCTGCGCCAGTGGCAGGAGGAGGCCATGCGCAGCCTCGAGCCGAGGGACCTCGTCGTCAGCGCCGACGCCGTG
>CAYGST010000672.1:0-2625 GCA_964352415.1 uncultured Planctomycetaceae bacterium
CCGTCCACCCAATGCGGGGGAAATCCCATTGCGGAGGGGCAGGGCCGGTGGACCGCGCCCCGGCGCGTGCGCGGACCGGGCCTGGGACAGCGCTCCACGTCGCGGGGCGCCCGGCGCGGCGTCAGAGCCCAGTCCGGCGTCGCTGAGGGCCCCCGGAGAGCGCCCCGGCGGCTCAGGTCGAGACGCCGAGCATGCAGCAGTGCAGCCCGCTGCCGATCCCGAGCAGCGCGACGCGCTGGCCGGTCCCGATGTGACCGTCGCGCTCGGCGAGGTCGAAGGTGATCGGCAAGGAGACGGAGCCGATGTTCCCGAGGCGCTGCACGGTCGGGTAGTCGAGCGCGCGGTCGAGCCCGAGCGTCGCGAACAGGAGCTTCGCGTGCGCCGCGCCAACCTGGTGGGTGACGACGCGCTCGACGTCGCCGGTGCTCCAGTCGAGTTCCTCGAGGAAGGCGGCCCAGGTCGTTCCCGCCAGCGCGTTGCCCGCGTGCAGCAGCGTCTCCGAGTCCGTCTCCATCAGCGGCCCGCCGCCCGACGTGTGATCGCCCTGGCACAGGCCGACGTGTTCGGTCGCGGCGCGCGACACGCCGCCGAGCAGTCGGCGCTGGGTGTTCGAGATCGTGTCGCGCGTGACGACGCAGGCCGCCGCGCCGGACGCGATCGTGAGCGATGCGTAGGCGAGCTTCATCTCGCGCCGTCCGACCGAAGGGTCGGCGAGCAGTGCCTTGATCGTCTCGCGCACGAGCGGTCCGCCATCCTCACCGGCGACGACGAGGCCAGCCTCGATATCGCCGGACTCGATCGCGCGGCCCACGACGGTCAACGCGTTCGCGAAGCCCAGACAGGCGTTCGACAAGTCGTAGGCCGTGCAGGTCGGCGGGAGCCCGAGCGCACCGTGCACGACCGAGGCCGTCGCGGGCTCGAGGAAGTCGCGGCAGACCGACGAGTGGATCAGCAGGCCGATGCGCGCGCGGTCGATGCCGCTGCGCTCGAGGGCGTCCTCCGCCGCGCGCGTCGCAACCTCGCTAGGCCGGGTCCCCGTGGGCCAGAAGCGACGCTCGCGAATGCCGCTCATCAGCTCGAGGCGACCGATGGAGAGGCTCAGCCGCTGGTAGATCGGGGCGAGCTCCTGCTCCAGGGCCTCGGAGGTCGTGGCCTCGTCGGGCAGGGCGTGGCCGAAGGCCTCCAGGTGGACGTGGTCGAAGCGCATGGGGGGCCGCCGTCGCGGGCGGGCCGAGCAGGATAGGTCGCCTTGACGGCCCTGCAAGCCGTTCGAGCCGGTTCGAGTTGACGAATCCGACGGAGCTGGGGCACCCTCTCCGGGATGGCCGGCGCCGCCCTACACATCCTGCACGTCGATATGGACGCGTTCTACGCGTCGGTGGAGGTGCGCGACAACCCCTCGCTGGCGGGTCTGCCCGTGTGCGTCGGCGGTCCGGCGTCCGGACGCGGGGTGATCGCGGCGGCGAGCTACGAGGCCCGCGTCTACGGCGTGCACAGCGCGATGCCGACGGCCCAGGCGCGCCGCCTCTGCCCGCACCTCGTCGTGCTCCCGCCGGACTTCGAGCGTTACACCGACGCGTCGCGGCGCATCATGGGGATCTTCCAGCGTTACACGCCGTTGGTCGAGCCGCTCTCGCTCGACGAGGCCTTCCTCGACGTCTCCGGCTGCGAGCGGTTGCACGGCGGCGCGATCGAGATCGGGCGCGCGATCAAGCGCGACATCCTCAAGGACACGGGGCTCGTCGCCTCGGTCGGCATCGCGCCGACGAAGTTCCTCGCCAAGCTCGCCTCCGACCTCGACAAGCCCGACGGCTTCCGGGTGATCGAGCCGCACGAGGTGCGCGCCGTCCTCGATCCCTTGCCCGTCTCGAAGATCTTCGGCGTGGGGGAGCGCACCGCGAAGCGCCTGTCCGCGCTCGGCATCGAGACCGTCGGCGACCTGGCGTCGCGCTCGCGCGCGGACGTCGTCAAGGAGTTCGGCGCGAGCGGCGTCTGGATCCACGACCTCGCGCACGGCATCGACGCGCGCCGCGTGACTCCCCGCCGAGAGGAGAAGTCCCACGGCTGCGAGCGGACCTTCGCCGAGGACATCAATGACCGCGAGGAGCTGCGCGTGTTCCTCCTGCAGTTCTGCGAAGAGGTCGCGTTCGGCCTGCGCAGCAAGGGTCTGCGCGGCCGTACGGTGACGCTCAAGGCGCGCTTCTCCGACTTCAAGACGGTCACGCGCACCAAGACGCTCAGCGCGCCGACGAACCTGGGGCCACGGATCTACTCGGTCGCGCGCGAGCTGCTCGACCGGGTCCAGCTGCGGCCGCTGCGCCTGATCGGCGTGCAGGTCTCGAACCTCGAGGACGTTCGCGTTCCGGCGCAGACGGGCCTGTTCGATGCCGTCGATCAGCCGCAGGCGGACGGCCGCGGCGGGTGGCTGGCGACCACGGAGAAGCTCGAGCGCGCGACCGCCGGAATGGACAAGCTGCGCCGCAAGTTCGGCCGCGAGATGGTCGTCCCGGCGAGCCTGCTCGGCCGCCAGAAGCCGAGGGGCCTCGACGGCTCCAACGGTCGCGTGACGCCGACTTCGGAACCTGATTGAAAAACGCCGGCTGCGGATGTCGCACGTCCGTCAGG
>CAYGST010000673.1:0-2623 GCA_964352415.1 uncultured Planctomycetaceae bacterium
CCGCGCGCCGGCTCAGAGCGCCTGCGCGCAGAACTTGCAGTACGACGCTCGCGGGTCGTGACCGGTTGCACCGCAGCCGGGGCAGGCGCGCGTCGTGACGGGCCCGTTGTTCGCGCGCGTCAGCTCGGCGGTAACGATACCGGTCGGGACCGCGATGACCCCGTAGCCGAGGATCATGATGCAGGCGGCGATGCCCTGGCCGAGCGGCGTCTGCGGCGAGATATCGCCGTAGCCCACGGTCGTGAGCGTGACGATCGCCCAGTAGATGCCGCGCGGGATGCTGGTGAACCCGTTCTCGGGTCCCTCGACCAGGTACATCAGCGAGCCGAAGATGACGACGACGCTCGCCACCGAGAACAGGAAGACCTCGATCTTGCGGCGGCTGAGGGCCAGGGCGTGCAGCAGCTGCTCGGACTCGCGCACGTACGACGCGAGCTTGAGCACGCGGAACACGCGCAAGAGGCGCAGCGTGCGAATGACCGTCATCGCCTGCGCGCCGGGAAGCATCACGGAGAGATAGGTGGGCAGCACGGCGAGCACGTCGACGAGGCCGTAGAAACTCCTCGCATAACGTGCAGGTCTGGCGATGCAGAGGAGTCGTAGCGCGTACTCGAGCGTGAAGAGGATCGTGAACGCCCACTCCGCGCGCCGCAGCAAGACTCCGTGTCGTTCACGGATGCCCGCAACGCTCTCGAGCAGCACGACAGCGACGCTGAGCAGGATCGCCAGGATCAGGCCGACGTCGAAGGCCTTTCCCCAACGCGTGTCCGCCTCGAAGATGATCTCGTGGCCCTTGGCGCGCCAACCCGTGAGGCGCTTCGTGCTCGGCTGCTGCATGACGCGACGAATGTACGGAATGGAGCGGAGCAACGCTCGCCGCCGGCGCCGGGGGCGACTATTCTTCCGGCCGCATGATCGCACTTCAGGGACTCTCCAAGCACTTCGGGCGGCAAGCGCTGCTCGCCGACGCCTCGCTCCAGCTGAACCCCGGCGAGAAGGTCGGGCTGGTCGGTCCGAACGGTGCCGGCAAGTCGACGATCTTCCGCCTGATCGTGGGGGAGGAGCAGCCCGACACGGGCGAGGTCCAGGTACCGAAGCGCATCGAGCTCGGCTACTTCCGCCAGGACGCGGGCGAGTCGAGCGAGAGGAGCGTCGTCGACGAGGCCATGGCGGGCTGTGGTCGTCTCGGTGCGCTGCACTTCGAGGTGGCCGAGCTCGAGGCGGCGATGGCGGACCCCGAGCGCATGGACGAACTCGACGCGATCCTCGAGCGCTTCTCGGATGTGCAGGGGGAGTACCAGCAGCTCGGCGGCTACGAGCTCGACGCGCGGACCCGCGAAGTGCTGCACGGACTCGGCTTCGACGACGCCGCGATCGACGGGCCGATGTCGGCGCTCTCCGGCGGCTGGCGCATGCGCGTGGCGATCGCGCAGGTGCTCGTCGGTCAGCCGGACGTCCTCCTGCTCGACGAGCCGACGAACCACCTCGACATCGAGTCGATCCTCTGGCTCGAGGGCTACCTCAAGGCGAGCTCGGCGGCGATCCTGATGACCTCGCACGATCGCGACTTCATGGACCGCATCGTGACGCGCATCGTGGAGATCGACGAGGGCCAGCTCGTCAGTCACACGGGCGACTACGCCTCCTTCGAAGCCGCCCGCGAGATGCGGACCGCCCAGAACGCCGCCGCCTTCACGCGGCAGCAGGCGATGCTCAAGAAGGAGGAGCGCTTCATCGAGCGCTTCGAGAAACACGCCGCGAAGGCCGCCCAGGTCCAGTCGCGCGTCAAGAAGCTCGAGAAGGTCGAGAAGCTCGAGCCGCCGAAGAAGCGCATCCTCGTTCCCTTCGAGATCCGCCAGCCCCCGCGCTCCGGCAACGACGTCGTCACGCTCAAGAGCGTTTCGAAGAGCTACGGCGACCGCGCGATCTACGACCACCTCGACCTCGAGGTGAAGCGCGGCGAGCGCTGGTGCGTCATGGGCGTGAACGGCGCCGGCAAGTCGACGCTCTTGAAGCTGATCGCGGAGGTGATCGAGCCGGACGCTGGACAGGTCAAGCTCGGCGCCAGCCTCAAGCTCGGCTACTTCGCGCAGTCTGCCCTGGAGATCCTCGATCCGAACATCACGGTCTGGGACCAGATCGATCAGGCGTTTCCGACGGCGACGACGCCTTCGAAGCGCAACTTGCTCGGCTGCTTCGACTTCCCTGGCGACGACATCGAGAAGCCGATCCGTGTGCTCTCGGGAGGGGAGCGCTCGCGCCTGGTCCTCGCCCAGATGCTCTTCGATCCACCGAACTTCCTCGTCCTCGACGAGCCGACGAACCACCTCGACCTCGCCACGAAGGAGATGCTCGTCAAGAGCCTCGCGAGCTTCGAGGGCACGATGATCTTCGTCTCCCACGACCGCACCTTCCTGCGGGGCATGGCCAACCGCGTGCTCGACCTGTCCGGCGGGGGTGAGGGCGTTGCGCGCAAGCCGCTGGTGTATCACGGGGCGTATGAGGAGTGGGTGGAGCGGACGGGCCACGAAGCCCCCGGCGTGGTCCGCTGAGACTGCCCGAGTTCGGTGTTGCTACACGGCTCAGCGAATCACCGGAACATCCGAAACCGCCTCGACTTCCG
>CAYGST010000674.1:0-2605 GCA_964352415.1 uncultured Planctomycetaceae bacterium
CGGTGTCTTCACGCTCAACACCGCGAACCAGCCGGAGCCCGGCGCGCCCGGTGGACCCGCTGCCGGAGCGGGCGGGGTCGGCAGCGTGCTGATGACCGCGTCGACTCCCGCTGGATTACCGGGCGAAGCCGCCGCGGGCGCAAGCGAGTCTGGCGGCGCCGGCGGAGAGTCGTCGTTCTCGCCCAACCTCCAGACCGCGTCGCGCCGCGCCGCCGGTGGCGGCGGCGGTGTCTTCGGCCCGCCCGCGCCGCCCGTTCCGCAGAACCCAGAGGACCCGCAGAACCAGGGCTTCCTCGCGCTCCCCGGCTTCGACGGCGCGCCCGGGGCGAACGGTGCGCTGAGCCTCGCCCCTCCGCCCAAGGGTGGAGCCATCGGCGCAACCGTGTTCACGGACGCGAACCCGGACAACGACTTCTTCGGGCGCAAGGTCGTCTCGGGCGTCGGTGAGGTCGTCGGAGAGCTCGCCGCGCCGCGCGCGGGCCAGGGCGGCGGTGCTGGCGGGGACGCGCATCGCTCCGGCGTCTGGCCGATGGTGCCGTTCGCTCCGAACTTCATCGACAAGGGCTGCGGCGGCGGAGGCGGCGGCGGTCTCGCGCTCCTTCTGGCGCGCACGATCCGGGTCGGACCCGAGGGCCAGCTGCACGCCGACGGCGGCACGGGTGGATTCGGGGAGAACACCGCAGGGCTCGACTGCATCGGTGGCGGCAGCGGTGGCGGCTCGGGCGGCATGCTCGTGCTGCAGGCCGAGCTGATCGACCTGAGCCAGGTGCAGCCCGCGGCGTTCACGGCGCTCGGTGGCCTCGGCGGCCCCGGCGCGAACAACAACCTTCGCGTGGAGGGCAGCGGTGGTCACGGCGGTCCGGGGCTGATCCAGTTCCACGTGCCGAACGGCGACCCGCTGCGCGTGCAGCTCCCGATCGGCGCCTTCCTCGGGCAGATCAGTTCGCCCGAGGCGCACGTGCTGAAGATCGAATCCGGCCTGTAGGCATCGTCCCATCGAGCAGCCCTTCGCTCCCGCACTCACTGCGGGAGCGGAGGGCCGCTTCGTTTCGAGCGAGGCGCGCGCGCTGGCGCCTCAGTCGTTCTTCAATCCGAGCGCGCGCTCGGCGTAGTCCTGTACGCGCGTCTCGACCTCGATCGTGCGCGGACGGAAGAAGTGGTCGCCGCCCTCGACCTCCTGGAACTCGAAGTGGTCGGGCAGCGAGGGGTACTGCTCGCGCAGGTCCTTCAGCGTCCCGAAGTCGTCCTGATCGCCCCAGACGAAGAAGCACGGGATCTTCAGCGTGTCGACGCCCTCGAGCGGATACACGCGCGCCGGGAAGCCGACGAGCACCAGGCGTTCGATCGTCCGGTCGCGCAGGGCGAGCCCGAAGACGGTGCGCGAGCCGAAGGAGAAGCCCGCGGCCCACTGCGGCGCGCCTGGGAAGCGCTCGACGAGCCAGTCGAGGACCGCGCGCGCGTCGTGCTGCTCGCCGCCCTCGCCGTGGTATTCGCCCTCGCTCGCGCCCACGCCGCGGAAGTTGAAGCGCACGCAGGCGACGCCCGCCCGCTGCAGGCCGCGCGCCGTGCGGAAGGCGACCGTCGAGTTCATGTTGCCGCCGTGAGCGGGGTGCGGGTGGCAGACGACCGCGAGGGCGCGGGGCTCGTCGCCCTCCTCGAGGCCCCACGGCTCGTGATAGAGGGCCTCGAGCCGACCTTCCGGTCCGGGGATGAAGAACTCCATGGCGCGGCATCCTACGATCTCGTCCCCGCGAAGGAGGGGACGATGACGGAACAGAAGAGCAAGGGGGCGGCGCTCGTGACCGGCGGCGCGATCAGATTGGGCAAGGCCCTCGCGCTGCGACTGGCGCGGGACGGCTACGACATCGCGCTGCACTACGGCCGCTCGGCCGAGGCCGCGCAGGCGACGTGCGCCGAGATCCGCGCGCTCGGCGTCGCCTGCGAGACGTTCGCGCACGATCTCTCGGACGCGTCCGGCATCGACGGGCTGCTGGAGCGCGTGCACGCGCGCTTCCCGAACCTCACGGTCCTCGTCAACAGCGCGTCGGGCTACACGCCCGGCACCATTGCCGAGACGACGCCGGCGCAGTTCGACGAGCTCTTCGCGGTCAACCTGAAGGCGCCGCTGTTCCTGATGCAGGCCTTCGCGAAGCGCTGCGCGCAGGGCGCCGTCGTGAACGTGCTCGACAACAAGATCGCCTTCCACCAGTTCGAGTACGCGGCCTACCTGCTGACCAAGAAGGGCCTCGCGGACCTCACGCGCATGGCGGCGCTCGAGTTCGCTCCGGGGATCCGCGTCAACGGCGTGGCGCCGGGGGTCGTCCTGCCGGCGGGCACGCGCAGCGAGGAGTACGTCGCCTGGCGCGTGCAGGGCATCCCGCTGCAGCGCCAGGGCAGCACGGACCACATCGCGGACGCGGTGCTGGCCTTCCTGCACAACGACTTCGCGACGGGGCAGGTCGTGATGGTCGACGGCGGAGAAGGCCTTGGCCCGGCGGGCCGCAACGCCACCCAGTTCGACCCGAACAAGGTCTGACGCTCGTACGCTCGGACCCGCTCGGAACCTGATTGAAAAACGCCGGCTGGCGATGTCGCACGTCGACCC
>CAYGST010000675.1:0-2596 GCA_964352415.1 uncultured Planctomycetaceae bacterium
GGCCCGCCCCGCCAGTTCGACGAGGAAGACGTCGTCCGAATCGCCTCGGAGGTCTTCCGCGAGCGTGGCTACGCCAGCACGTCGCTCAGCGAGGTCCAGCGCCGCGCGGGCCTCTCGCGCCAGAGCCTCTACAACGCCTTCGCGAACAAGGAGACGCTGTTCGAGGCCGTGTTGGCGCTCTACGAGCGCGAGCAGCTCGGCGCCTTGGCGGACGTCCTGCGCGGCACGGGCTCGGGGCGCGCGCGGCTGCTGCGCGTGCTGGAGCTCCTCGCCAGGGACGCGAAGGACGCCGACTGCCCCGGGTGCCTGTTCGGCAACGCCGTCGGTGAGCTCGACGCGAACCACGGCGACATCCGCGCGCGCCTGCGGCACGGCTTCGACCTGCTCGAGTCGGCCGCCTACGACGCCGCCAAGGAGGCGATCGACGCGGGCGAGCTCGATCCGGCGCTCAGGCCGCGCGACGTCGCGCGGCTCGTCCTCGCGCTCGTCGAGGGCGTCTCCGTCTTCAACAGGCTGCACTCCGGCGCCGCCTTCTCGCAGAGCGTCGTGCGCGCGCTGCGCGTTCTCCTCGGCGCCGCCTGATCCAGGCCGCTCCTCTTTTTTGGACCAACCTGGACTCGTTTGTCTAGGTCTCTCGTTCGACACGATTCATCGACCCCCTCCCCCACGCAATCAGCCATGAGCACTCAACGACGTTCGGCCCTCATCCTCGGCGGCTCCACCGGCATCGGTCTCGCGACCGCCAAGCGACTCCTCGAGGGCGGCGCCTCCGTCCACCTCGTCGGACGCAGCGAGGACAAGCTGCGCGCCGCCGCGGACCAGCTCGCTCCGCTCGGCGCCGTGACGACCTCGAGCCTCGACCTGCAGGACGAGGCCGCGGTGGACGCCTTCGCCGAGTCGCTGCGCACGCGCGAGGAGTCCTTCACCGACCTCGTCAACGCGGCCGGCTACTTCAGCCCCAAGCCGTTCCTCGACCACACCAAGGCGGACTACGACATCTATCACGGCATCAACCGCGCGTTCTTCTTCCTGACGCAGGCCGTCGCGCAGCGCATGAAGGAGGCCGGCGGCGGCGCGATCGTCAACATCGGCTCGATGTGGGCCAAGCAGGCCGTCAAGGCCACGCCGTCCTCGGCCTACTCGATGGCCAAGGCCGGGCTGCACGCCTTCACCCAGCACCTCGCCATGGAGCTCGCCGACGACAACATCCGCGTCAACGCCGTCGCTCCTGCGGTCGTGCTGACCCCGATCTACGGCGCCTTCATCGATCCGGAGAAGGTCGAGAGCGAGCTGCAGGGCTTCAACGCGTTCCACCCCATCGGCCGCATCGGCCAGGCGGACGACGTGGCGGCGACGGTCGACTTCCTGCTGTCCGGCGACGCGAGCTGGGTCACAGGCGCGGTCTGGGACGTGGACGGCGGGGTGATGGCCGGTCGCAACTAGCCCGCATCCGCTGCGGCCCCCGGCTGCGAAGGTCACGGTCGAAGTGAGTCCGAGGGTCGGTGCCCCCGCCAGCACACTAGACTCCCCCCATGCAGACGTTTCTCCCCTGTCGCGTGCTCTCCCTCACGCTCGCCGCCGCGCTCTGCGCCGCCTCGGTCGAACCGGCGCACGGCCAGGCCGTGGAGACCGCCGAACAGGGAACCGGCTCGATCCGGGTACGCCTGCTCAATCCGCCGACGACCGGGCAGCTGCGCTTCGAGCTGTACGACCAGCAGGTCACCTTCGGCCGCATCAGCGATCCGTCACGCGTCTGGACCTTCCCCTCGAACGGCGGGGAGCTGTACGAGCTCGAAGGGCTCGAGCCGGGCGTGTACGCGCTCGCCGCGCACCACGACGAGGACTCGAACGGCCGCATCGACAAGAACTTCATCGGCATCCCGATCGAGCCGATCGCGCTCTCCCGCGGCTATCGGCCGAAAGGCCCGCCGGTCTACGCACGCGCGAACTTCAGCGTCATCGCGGAGGAGCAGCTCGACTTCGAGCTCGAGCTCGAGTACGTGCTCGGCAAGCGTGGCTTGATCAGCGTCGGTGTCGGCGCCGTCGGGCGCAGCCTGCCGTACCGGGACGCGGACGCGGCCGTGCTTCAGCCGATCCCGGCCATCACGTTCAACGGCGAGCGCCTGCAGTGGTTCGGGCCCTCCCTCAGCTACGGCCTCGTCGGCTCGGACCGCGTGCGACTCGCCGCCACGGCGCGTTATCGCCTGCGCACCTACGAGGAGGGCGACGCCGACGTGCTGAACGGCCTGGGCGACCGCGAAGACACCCTCATGGCCGGCCTCTCGATCCTCAGCGAGCTGCCCTACGGCATCAATGGATCCATCGGCTACGACCACGACGTCTTCGACCAGATCGGCGGCGGCCGCGCCCAGGCCCGCATCGCACGCGGCTTCCAGACCGGCATCACGCGCTTCACGCCGCGCCTCGGCCTGAACTGGCGCAGCGACGACCTCGCGAACCACGACTTCGGCGTGCCCTCGAGCGCGGCCCAGCCCGGCCGTCCCGCCTACGACGTCGGCGATTACCTGAGCCTCGAGCTCGGCGTCGGCACCTTCATCGAGATCACCCGCGAGTGGCGCGTCGTCGCCGACCTGGG
>CAYGST010000676.1:0-2595 GCA_964352415.1 uncultured Planctomycetaceae bacterium
GGCGACCTCGACGCGCGCATCCCCGTCGAGTCGCGCGACGAGCTCGGCCAGCTCGCCGAAGCCTTCAACCAGATGACCGCCGAGCTGTCCGAGAACCGCCAGCGGCTGGTCCAGGCCGAGAAGGAGACGGCCTGGAGCGAGATGGCGCGCCAGGTGGCCCACGAGATCAAGAACCCGCTGACGCCGATCAGCCTCTCGGTCAATCTCCTGCGACGCGCGCGCGACGAGGAGAGTCCCGAGTTCGAGACGATCCTCGAGCGCACGCTGGGGCTGATCGACCGGCAGGTGGAGAACCTGCGTCAGATCGCGCAGAACTTCTACGCCTTCGCCGGCGAGCGCGCGCTCGAGCCGGTGGACACCGACCTGCGCGGGCTCGTCGACGAGGTGCTCGAGCTGAACGCGGCCTGGGCGGAGGAGCTCGGAGTCGCGATCCGCGTCGAGGGCGAGGGCGTCGAGGCGCGGCTGGATCCGACCGAGTTCCGGCGCGTGCTGATCAACCTCGTGTCGAACGCGCTGCAGTCGATGCAGAGCGGCGGAGAGCTGCACGTCTCGGTCCTCGGGGACGCGACCTCCGTCCGCATCGAGGTGCGCGACACGGGCGTCGGCGTCGACGAGGAGGTGCGCAAGCACCTGTTCGAGCCCTACTTCACGACACGCTCGCACGGAACGGGCCTCGGCCTGGCGATCTGCAAGCGCGTGGTCGACGAGATGGGCGGCCAGATCCGCCTCGAGCCGGTGCCCGCCGCGGACGGAGGGGGCACGCGCGCCGTCCTCGTTCTGCCGCGCGCTCCAGGCTCGCAACCGCGAGGGCCGCGTGCGCGAAGCTGATGGCAGCCCACGCCGCCGATCTGCCGTGACCTCCATCGATCCGAAACCTCGCCGTACGTTGCCGCTGGCCCTCGCGGGCCTCGCCGTGGCGCTCGCCTGCCTGGCGGTCCTCTGGTGGCAGGCGCCCGCTGGAGGCCGCGCCACGCTCCAGGACGAGGGGCTCGCCGCGCTGGAGGCTCCGGAGGACCGCGAGCTCTCCTCTCCGACGGTGTCCGGGGAGGCCAGGCTGCCGGACGCTCCGCTGAGCGCGCCTGCGCTGGGCCGCGACGAGGTCGGCGCTGGGGTGCGGCTGGCGGGCGACGGCCGGCTGGTCGGTCACGCGTTGCTGCGTGAGGACGGCAGCCCCGTGCCGCGCGCGCGGGTGGAGCTGCTCGCGGTTCCGCCAGCGGGCGCTCCGCTCCTGGAGCGATTGCTGCGGCTCGCACGTGCTCCGGGCCAGTTCGCCGGGCGCGCGCGCCCCGTCGCGGTGACGCAGACCGACGCGGTCGGCCGCTTCGAGTTCGAAGGGGTCCGGCGCGGCAAGTACTTCGTCGACGTGCGCTCCGAGTTCTGCGCGCCGGAGGGGCCCCAGCAGGTCACGGTGCTGGCCTCGGGCGCGGGCGGACCGGTCGACGTCTGGATGAATCTCTCGGGAGTCGTCTCCGGAGCGGTGGTCGACGCGCAGGGGCAGCCTCTGTCTGGCGTGCGCGTCATGCTCGAGCCCGGCCCGAACCTGATCCTCGAGAGCCTGCGGCGTGGGGAGTTCCTGCTGCTCGAGCAGAGCTCCGACGGCGAGGGGCGCTTCGAGTTCAGCGGTGTGCCGCCAGGCGTGGGCTACGAGCTGACGGCCTACGCGGCGGACATCGCGGTCTCCCACTCGGACGGCTTCGACGTGGTCGCCGGCGAGGTCGTCGAGGTTGCGCTGCGCGCGCGTCGCGGCGGCACGGTCGTGGGGCGCGTCCTCTCCGTCGAGCTCGACGAGGACGGGCTCCCCGCGGGCCAGCAGCCGATCGCCGGCGCCCACGTCGGCGCGATCCCGCGCGGGCTGCGGGACATGCGCTTCCTGCAGGAGATCCTCGAGCAGACGCACTGCATCACGGAGGAGGACGGCAGCTACCGAATGACCCACGTACCGCCCGGCGACGTCGACGTGGTTGCTTACGCGCGGCAGCACCTGCTCGGAGGCGGCGTGATCGCCGTCGTCGCCGAGGGCCAGACCTCGAGCGCACTCCCGATCGAGCTGAGCCGGGGCGCGCTGGTGCGCGGCCGGGTCGTCAACGGCGACGGCGAGCCGATCGCCGGCGTCCACGTGCGCTGGCAGACGTTCGACTTCCGCGCAATGGCGCGGCGCGGGATGCAGTTCTCCTTCTCGCCGATGCTCTCGCAGGCCGTCGAGGGCTTCGCCTTCCCGGAGACGGACGCGGACGGACGGTTCGTGGCCGGGCCGGTCCCGAGCGAGGCGCCGCACCGCATGCACTTTTACCGCGAGGGCTTCGCGGAGACGATGCGCGCCTGGGAGCCGGAGCTCGACGGCGGCGAGATCGAGGTCGTGCTGCAGCGGGGCGGCTCGCTCGAAGGGCTCGTCATGGACCTCGACGCGGCCGAGCCGATTCCTGCCTTCTCGATCGCCACCATCGATCGGGTGGAGACGAACGCCGAAGCGCCTGGCCGCTACAACCCGTTCGACCAGGGCGAGCACTTCGAGGACGCCGCTGGACGCTTTCGACTGCCCGCGCTGCGGCCCGGCCCGGTGAGCCTCACGTTCCACGCCGAAGGCTACGTCTCGAA
>CAYGST010000677.1:0-2590 GCA_964352415.1 uncultured Planctomycetaceae bacterium
CGTTGCCGCAGCCGCCTTCGCAGAGGGCGCAGAAGCCGTGCTTCAGCCAGGACTGACCGAGGTGCTCGTAGCGGTCGTCCTTGAGGCGGAAGATGTTCTGAGAGATGACCGGGTGGGTCTGGCCGTTGCCGCTGGTCCAGATCAGGTTCTGGTTGCCGATGTTGCAGGATTGCGACGAGACGGAGTAGGCGGCGATGCCGCTGTTCTGCCCGTAGTACGTGTACTGGCTGCTGGCGCCGCTACCGCCGATGCGGTGGACGACCATGTCGCCCTGGGCGCTCGCGAGCGACGCAGTGGTCGTCGCCGCAGCTGCCATGAGCAGAAGGTTCAGTGTCTTCATGGGGTTCTCTCGAAGGTCTGCCGTTCTCGAATAGGGGGTCGGGAGCCACGGGGAGCGCTCACGCTGCGCCGGGGCACGATCGAAAAAGTATACGCCCCGATCCCCGTCCCGGGGGAACGCGGAAGGGCCGCAAGCGCAAATGCTCGCTCCCCGCCTTACCCCTTGTGGCGGAAGGGCTAGCGGATCCTCTCGAGCCCTCGGGCGGCGCAGTGGGCGGTTTGCGACGGGGCCCTTACAGAAGCGGCCGGGCCGCACCAGCCCCTTTGCCGCATTCAGGACATCCCTTTCCGAAGACCCCCCTGCCGCGGATTCAGGCCTCGGATCCGCTCAGCGCGACGCCCTTCGCCCGCAGCGCGGAGAGCACGGTGGCCTCCTCCGCCCATCCGCTCACGAGGATCTCCGACCCTTCCTCCCGGCGCAGCACGAGCGTGGGGAACGACCGCGCCCCGAGCCGGTCGCGGAGCGCGAAGTGCTCCTCCAGCTCGGACTGGGTGCCCGGTGCGTCGAGGGCCGCGGCGAAGCGCTCGGCGTCGAGGCCGAGGTCATCCGCGAGGTCGATCAACGTGTCACGGTCCGATGGATTGCGCGCCTCCGCGTAGTAGGCGCGCTGGATCGCCTCGAACATCGGGCGCCCCCGGTCCCCCGCCGCGAGGACGGCGCGGCAGGAGCGCCAGGTCGAGCGGCGCGGAGCGCAGACGCTCCAGAACTCGCGGTTGAAGCTCGCGCCGGTGCGCGACTCGACCTCGTCCCAGGCGCGCTGCACGTACTCGCGCGTGCGGTCGTCCATCGGCTCGTCCGAGTCCTTCGCCAGGCCCCCCAGGACGAGGCGAACGTGGACGCCTTCCGGCAAGCGGGCCTCGACCGTGGTGAGGACGCGCTGGAAACCCCAGCACCAGGAGCACATCGGATCGGCGACGTAGAGCAGCTCGGCGGAGTCCATGCGGACAGGCTAACCGCTGCGCGTCGGGAGCGGCCCCCTTTGCGAGGCGGGCACCCGGCTTCCTATCCTCCCGTCATGAAGTACACCTGCGAGATCGAGATCGACGTACCGCGCTCGCGCGTGATCGAGCTGTTCGACGACGCGGACAACAGGCCCAAGTGGCAGCCGGGGCTCGTGAGCTTCGCGCCCCAGAGCGGCGAGCCCGGTCAGGTAGGCGCGAAGTCGCGTCTGCGCCACAAGATGGGCAAGCGCGACCTCGAGATGATCGAGACGGTCACGCGCCGCAACCCGCCCGACGAGCTCGCCTGCACCTACGAGGTCAAGGGCATGTGGAACGAGGTCGCCAACGTCTTCGAGGAGCTGGGCAAGGACAAGACGAGGTGGCTCTGCCACAGCGAGTTCCGCGGGCTGAACCTCATGATGAAGACGATGCTCACCGTCTCGCCCGGCCTCTTCAAGAAGGAGACCGTGAAGTACATGACGAACTTCAAGACGTTCGCGGAGGCCGAGGGCTAGGCTGACGGACACAGGAGCCCAGCTCCCGATGGTGCTCCCTCCAGAAGAGAACGACATGACCACCTTCATGAAGCGTCCGCGCAACATCCTGATCGCCATCTGCGCCGTGGTCGGTCTGATCATCGTCTTCCAGAACACGGAGTCGGTGCAGACCAAGTTACTCTTCGCCACGATCACGATGCCCCGCGCGCTGCTGCTCGGAGTGACCATGGTCCTCGGCGTCGCCATCGGCTACGTACTCGGCGTGCGCCACCCGGTGCACTCCAAGGACTAGCGCACACGACCGCGATCACAGCATGGCCGAGCGCCTCATCGAGATCCTGGTCCCGGACGACGACGCGCAGCGCGTCATCGACCAGCTCGAGAAGCAGGAAGTCGACTGGCGCTGGAGCTCGTCGAGCGGCGGCACGACCACATTCAAGCTGCTCGTGCCCGCCGAGCGGGTCGAGGCGCTCGTCGATCCGCTCGAGCCGCTGATCCGCGCCTCCGATCGGTCACGGCTGCTCGTCCTCTCGCTCGAGGCGGTCGTCCCGCGGCGCGAGCAGCTCGAGCCGGACGAGGAACCCACCCTCGACAAGGCCGCCCTCGCGCCGCCCCAGCAGAAGCCAGTCCCCGGACGCATAAGCCGCGGAGAGCTCTACGAGGACATCGGCGACTTCGCCCGCATCACCCCGGTGTTCCTCGTCACGACCGTGCTCGCGACGATCGTCGCGGCGATCGGCGTGACCCGCAACAGCCCCGCCGTCGTCATCGGAGCGATGGTGATCGCGCCGCTGCTGGGACCAAACATGGCG
>CAYGST010000678.1:0-2562 GCA_964352415.1 uncultured Planctomycetaceae bacterium
GCCTCCCGGGTGACGGTGCGGCGGGCCCTCGAGGTGCTGCGGCTCGAGGGGCTGCCGCCGAACGTCGAGCTGGTCGCGACCCTGACCGCGCAGCGCCCGGGGCTACTCGAGCGCTTCAAGCTCGAGCCCGCGAGCGTCCGGCGCCTGAGCTGGTGGCTCAGCGGACCGGGGCGGATCGAGGGCGTGCTGGTGGATCAGAGTGGCAAGCCGATCGCCGCGCGCGAGGTGGTCGTGGTGGGTCCCGAGTTCCTCGGCGAGGACTGGGCGAGGACGGCGCGCAACCTGTCCCTGCCCCCAGGCCGCATCGCCGCGGAGACGACGACCGATGCGAAGGGTCGCTTTCGCCTGCTCGCGGTCCCGCCCGGCGAGTACCTGATCGGCCCGCTCGGGGCGGTGAACGGCCTTCATGGACGCCGGGTGAACGACAACGTGGCGCCGATCGGCGTCCCCGTCGTGCTGAAGGGGATGACGCCCGATCTGTACCAGCGCCTCGTGGTTGCGCGCGGACTCTACGTCGAGGGTCGAGTCCTCGATGGGAAGGGGGAACCGCTTGCCGACATCTTCGCGTTCGCGGACTGCGCAACGGGAGGCGACGGTGACCGCTCCGACCTCCAAGGTCACGTTCGTATCGGCCCGGTGGCAGCGCGACCTCACCGCGTCCGTACCGTGAGGGATCGAGTCCTTGGCGCCTCTCAGCCGCTCCTCGTCGAGCCTGGCGGCGCGCCGATCGAGCTCACCGTGACCACCAGGAGCGCGAAGATCGCGGGCTGGGCGAGTGACGCCGCCAGCGAGGCGGCGGTCGTGGCGCGCTTCGTCGTCTGGAACGAGCCCAACCCGCTGAACTCGTGGTCGGAGGTCGAGGACCTCTCCACCTTCTCCGCCGATGCCCTCTCTCCCGGCGTCCACACCGTCGTTGCGATGACGGAGGACGATCGCGTCGGGTACGCGCGGACCCCCGAGATCGCTCCGGGGCAGACGATCGAGGACGTCGCCGTGAAGGTCGCGCGCGGCGCCTATCTCGTCCTCGAGTTCGGAGGCGCAGGGCGCAGGCTCGACTACGAGCTGCGCGCAGGCGAAGCGCTGCTGGGTCGCTTTCCCGCCCAGCCGTTCGTGGAGCGCGCTCACCTCGTCCCGGCGGAGGAGATCACGGTGCGCTGGTTCCACGAGGGCACGGAGGTCGCTCGCGAAACCGTGCAGGCCGTTGCCGGCGAGTCCCACGCGATCAGCTTGTAGCCACCAGGTCCCGAAGTTCGCGGACACCAGCGATCTGGAGGCATTTCCGCAGGCCGTGGACTCGGGTCACGTGAGTCGAGATCGAGGAGCGGAGGTCCTCGTGCTCGCGGGCCCGGTGACCGTCAAGCTGCTCGATGGCGACGTCGTTGTCGGGCAGGAAGCGGTCGAGGTTGCAGCGGGGGCGAGGAGGGAGCTGCGCTTCACGCTGGACTGAGTGAGCGCCTCGCGGGGCGCGCCCTGACATTCCGTGCGCACGATGCGACTTCGCCAACCGCGGGACAGAAGCCCAGGGGCGGGTCGTCACGTCCGAGCGTGGGCCAGCGCGTCCACGCCCGATTGAAGTCCAGCAAACCGCTCGCGCGGGTGCGCAGCGGCTACGCTGGTCCTCAGGCTCTCGCGCCCGCTCGCACCGCAGTCCCACGCTCGCTTCGCCCTCATGCAACGCAAGTCGCTCCTCGCACTCATCACCGTCGTGCTCGTCGGCCTCGTCGTCGCCGTGTTGTTCTGGACGCCCGACGCCGACGAGACCGAGGTCGTCGCCGCGCCCGAGGTGGCGGCGGTCGTGGAGGCAGCGCCGGAGACGGAGCTGCCGGAGATCGAGGCGCCCGAGGAGACGCGCCAACCCGCCGCGCCCAAGCGGGCGGGGCTCGATGCGGACCTGGAGCGCTTCGCGGCGAAGCCTGCCGAGGAAGCCGAGGCGTCGAGCCCTTCGGTCATGAAGGACGCGGACCTGTGGTACCGCTTCGTCAGTGCCCAGACGCAGCTGCCGATCGCCGGCGTGAAGGTGCGATCGGGCGTGATGGGGTACTCGTTCTCCGGCCCACCGCTGGTGACGTCGGACGAGGACGGACTCGTCGGCGTGGATCGCTACTTCGTGAAGGGCGTCCTCGCCGTGCAGGCGACGGGCTACGGGCCGATCCGGTTGCGCGTCGAGCCGGGGCACGCCACCGGGACCGACCACGGGCAAGTCCGACTGCGCATCCAGCCGGATCTCATCACGGCAGACGAGGCCAAGGTGGTCGAGCTCGAGCCTGGGGCGACGCTCTTCGTGGGCTTCGAGGGCCGCACTCCGACGGTCGGCGCGCCGCCCGGCGTCGTGCTCACGGCCTCCGGCTACGACCTCGCGCGACCGGCGGAAGCGTCGGGTCGGTTGACGCTCTCGATGCCGCACGTGGAGCGCAGCGCCACGGTCGACGTTACCGGCGAGTGCCGCTTCGAGGACCTGCCCACCGGCGTGCCGATCGAGGCCAAGGTGCCCGAGCTGCGGTTCGAGCTCGAGGAACCGCTCGTGCTCTCGCCCGGCGAGGTACGTGTCGTGACGTGGAAGGC
>CAYGST010000679.1:0-2553 GCA_964352415.1 uncultured Planctomycetaceae bacterium
GCCAGGGGCCGCGCACGGCGAGCGAACCTCGGCGGAGCCACGAAGGCTTCGCGACCCAGAGCGCCGCGCCATTGACTTGGCCAGCGGCGTGCTCAAAGTGGCGCGATGCACGCGAGCCGCAAGGGACCTGCCGGCACGGAGTTCCCTTCGACGGGTGACGCCGCGACCGAAGCCGGCGCGCAGCGCGCGGGCGGCGGAGCGTGGGGCGCGCTGCTGCTCATCGTGGCCGTCGCCGCCCTGCTCTACCTGCCCGAGCTCGGGCTCGTCGACTTCCATCGCGAGGAGGGCCGCCGCGTGCTGCCCGCCCGCGAGATGCTGGCCAGCGGCGACCTCGTCCTGCCGACGCTGTGGGGCGAGCCCTACCTCTCGAAGCCGCCGGGAATCTTCTGGCTGCAGGCGCTGGCGCAGACCCTCGCCGGCGGGGTCGGCGAGGTGGCCGCGCGGCTCGTGTCCGTGCTCGCGACGCTCGCGACCGCGCTCGGCCTGTTCGCGTTCGGGCGGCGGCTCTCGAGCGCGAGCGCGGGCCTGTACGCCGCGCTGCTCTTCCTGCTCGCCACCGAGGCGCTCACGAAGGGCCGGCTCGCCGAGATCGAGGCGCCCCTCGCGCTGACCGTCTTCGCCGCGACGTCCCTGTGGTGGCTCGGGCGCACGAGCTGGCTCGCCTGCGCGGGTTCGGGACTCGCGCTCGCCGCGGCGCTGCTGCTCAAGGGTCCCGCGGCGCTCGTGTTCTTCTTCGGGCCGCCCGTGGCGCTCGCCGTTCTGAACCGCGCGCCGCGCGTCGTGCTCTCGCTGCGCCTCCTGGTGCCGCTCGTGATCGGCGCGGGCCTCGCCGGCCTGTGGGTCGTCGCGCTGTTCGACGCGGTCGGGCGCGACGTCGCCATGAACGCCTGGACCGGTCAGGTCGGTGGACAGGGCGGCCGCTCGCTCGGTGAGTACGCGAGCGAGCGCGGCAACTACCTGCTCGGGACGCTGTTCGCCTTCGCTCCCGCCGCCTGGTTGCTGTTCGCGAGCGTACGCACGGCCGCGGGCCGCGCGCTCCTCTGCGACGACGGCGCGCGCTTCGCGCTCGCCGCCGCCGCATCGGGCTGGCTGTTCTTCCTGTTCTTCCCGGGCACGAGCGTGCGCTACGTGTTCCCCGCGCTGCCGTTCGTCGCGCTGGCGGCGGGAGCGCTGTTCGCGCGGCTCGACGCGGGCGCCGTCGACGCCGTCTTCGCGCGGCGGGTGAAGCGCCTCGCGAAGGCCGTTGGCGCGCTCGCGCTGCTCGTCGGGCTCGCCTGCCTCGTCGCGCTCTTCGTCGCCCTCGGAGACATCCGCACGGACGTGAGTGGCGCAGCGCTGGGGCTAATGCTGATCGCCAGCGGCGTCTGGACCTGGCGTGCCCAGGACGCGCTGCGCCCGCGCCTCGCCTTCCTGCTGGTGCCGCTGCTCTTCGGCGGCGTGCTGGTCACCCAGGTCGAGCACTCCAAGGCCGCGCGCCACTCCCGCGAGCCCCAGGCCCGCGCGCTCGACGCCGCGCTCGCTCCGGACGACGTTCTGCACGTCGGCTACTGGGCCAACTTCGACACGCTGCTCTACGTCGAGCACGAGGTGCGCTTCGCACCGCCGGAGCAGTGGAGCGTTCTCGCCGAAGGCGCCTGGCTGTTCGTGACGGCCGACCAGGTCACGTCCGCGCTCGCCGAGCGCCCCGGCAGCAGCGAGGTACTGCGCGTCACGATCCGCCGTCGCGAGCGCGCGCTGCTGCGGCTGGGGCCACGCCCGTGAGCGCCGCTCGGGAAGCCCGACCCTTCGGAGCTCAGTAGGGCGACGCGTACACGTCGACGACCTTCCACGTCTCGGCATCGACGGTGATCCGAAAGTGGTGGGGAAAGCCTCCCAGCAGGAAGGGTCGCCGATGCTCCGGCATCGCGGCTTTCGGTCGAGGGGAGTGCTCTGGGTCGTAGAAGGCCGCCACGAGGCGCCTCGCTCCCCCACGCCAGCTCACGAGGAACTCGACCTCCATCCGCTCCAGTAGCGCGGGATCGACGTACTCGAGGTGTCTGCAGGACAACTCCCGAGCCCTGGCCAGAGGACGATGAACAGCAGAGAGGTCACGCGCTCCTGCAGGATCGAGTTCCCGTATGAGGCGAACATGAACTCGAGCCTACCCGCGAGGTTCGGATCGCGACAACGCCTCACGACGCGCGACTCCAGGATCCGGGGGATGGGGTGGATGAGGGGGATCGAACCCCCGACCTCCAGAACCACAATCTGGCGCTCTAACCAACTGAGCTACATCCACCACCCGCGGACGATCGGGCGTGTGGCGCGGGGCGCCGGAGCGCCTCCCCTCCCGATCGAGGGCCCGGAAGCATCAGCCCGGGCGGGGTGGATGTCAAGCGCCCGGGCGTCATATCCTGGGGCGATGAATACCCCCTCGACGCGCTTCGACCGGCAGGTTCGCTTCGCTCCCTTCGGGCGCGCCGGGCAGGAGCGGCTGGAGGAGGCGCGCGTGCTGCTGGTCGGCTGCGGCGCCCTCGGCGGCGTACTCGCGCAGAGCCTCACGCGCGCCTCCTC
>CAYGST010000680.1:0-2541 GCA_964352415.1 uncultured Planctomycetaceae bacterium
GTTCGGCATGGGGGGACTCCTCGGACGCTGGGGCGCTCTGGCCTTGCGGGGTGGGGGACGGAGAGGAATCGACCGGGCCGCGCGGGAGCCTGAGGCCGGGTTCGGACCGCGTCCCGGCTCCGGATCGCGACCGAGGGAGCCGTCAGGCCTCAGCGACGGCCCCCAGGGCCCCACGCCGGGCTCCGCGCGGCCCGAATCATCGCGGCCCCTCACGCCGATGTGGGCGCGGGAACCCGCGGGAGGACGCCGGTACGGCTACAGCCGGGCGCGGCCGCTGCCGATGTTCCCCCTGGATTCCCGTCCCCCATGAACTGGTTCAAGAAGAGCAACAACAACAGCGAGGCAACGGCCTCGAGCCGGCGTAGCGCGGAGCGGATCTCCTGGTCCCCCGAGTCCCACCTGCGGGTGGAGCTGACGGTTCGCGACGGGAGTCTGCCCGTCGAGTGGGTCGACCTCAGCGTGAGCGGGGTCAAGCTGCTGGTCTCCGACGAGATCGGGCAGGGCATGCTCCCCGGCAAGCCGGTGCGCCTGGAGTTCTTCGACGGCAAGTACCAGTTCTTCGCGACCGGCTCGGTCGTGTGGGCCCACCCTTCCTCCGAGGGGAACGGCAAGCACGTCGGCGTCCAATTCGCCTACATCCCGCCGGAGGTGGGAGAGGAACGCCCGGCGCTCTGGGACTACTTCAACCGGCGCGTTGCGTTCCGGGTCCAGCCGCCGCCGGCGACCCCGCTCGACGTCCACGTGTCGGGTGCGGAGGGAGTCATCAAGACGCGTCTGTTCGACATCTGCGCGACGGGCATGAACGTGCTCCTCGATGCCGAGGCCAAGCAGCGCCCGTGGGTCGAGGCGGGGCTCGGCGAGAAGTACCGCCTCACGCTCACGCTCCCGACGATGACCGAGCGCATCGTGCTCGTCGGACGCGCGGACCGCGCCAGTCGCCAGGGCCGCTTCCTGATGTGGACGATGGCGTTCCTCGAGGAGGACGAGAAGGAGTCCGGCGAAACCCTGCTGCGCGTCGGCGAGTACGTCACGCGGCGCCAGCAGGAGATTCGGGCCGAGCGCGAACGCGACGACGACTGACTCGCCGCGCGACGCGTGAGCCGCTCCGGTCGCGCCGCGGCCAGCGCTTCGTGCGGGAGTGCGCACTCCCGGATCGTTCGCGCACTCGGACGAGCGCTGAACACGGGGAACGGCCAGTGCGGGGCCCACAGCGAGGGCTGCGGGTGGATCGGGGTCGCTGGTACGCCGCTTGCAACGGGGCGAACGGCACAGCCCGCCGTTCCGGTCCCTTCCTGGGACCTCACCCCCGAACCGATACGCTGCCCTCCGACGTGACCGTCCCCCCTGTGCGGACGCGAGGGAGCGGTGTGTCCGCAAGGATTCATGATTCGAACGCAAGCGGCTACGTGCACCCTCGTCCTCCTCTCGCTCCTCGCCCCGACCGCCCGCGCCCAGGTGCAGGTCGGTGAGCTCACCGCGCCGACTCCTGTCGTGGGCGGGAACTTCGGCAACTCCCTCGACCTGGACGCGGAGCGCTTGATCGTCGGCGCGAACGACGGACACGCCTACGTCTACGGCTGGGAGGGGGAGAGCTGGGCGCTCGAGGCGCAGTTCGCCTCTCCGAACCCGAGCGCGTTCGATGCCTTCGGAGCGGGCGTCGCGATCGAAGGAGAGTGGGCCGTGGTCTCGTCGCGCGCCGACGACAGCGCGGCGCAGGACGCGGGCGCGGTCTACGTCTTTCGGCGCGACGGAGACAACTGGTCGCCGTACCAGACCCTGCTCGCTTCCTCGCCGAAGCCCGGGGATCGGTTCGGGCAGTCCATCGCGCTCGACAACGGCCGGCTGGTGGTGGGAGCCTCGGGCGACCCGGACGGCGGACAGGAGGCAGGCAACGCCTACGTCTTCGAGTTCGTGGGCTTCGGCTGGTTGCAGCTCGCGGAGCTGGCCGTGACGCCGGTGGAGTTCGCGCGCTACGGCGCGGACGTCGCGATCGATGGCGACTGGGCCGTCGTTGGCGCGACGGGCGATGGCGAGGTCGCGATCGCGGCAGGCGCCGCACACGTCTGGCGGCGCACCCCGACCGGCTGGGTCTACGTGGACAAGCTGATCGCTTTCGATGGCGGCGCGCTGGACAGCTTCGGGTCGAGCGTCGGCATCTCCGGCGGTCGCATCGCCGTCGGTGCGCCGACCGAGGACTCGCTGGGAATCCTGTCGGGCGCGGTCTACGTCTTCACCGTCGCGGAATCGGGCAGCACCTTCGAGGAGAAGCTGACGGGCCGCCCGGGGTCGCTGTTCGGCGGCGAGGTGCTGTTGATCGGGGACGACCTGTGGACGGGGGCGGCGCACAGCGAGGCGCCCTTTCTCCAATCGGGCGCGGTGCTCCAGCACCGGCGTGATGCTGCGGGCTGGGTGGAGGTCCGCGAGCTGCGGGCGGGGAGCAGCGGGGCCTTCGACTTCTTCGGCGTCGCGCTGGCCATGGCGGGGCCGCGCGTTTTAGCCGCGGGGCCGCGGGCCGCCACCGGGCGGGCCCCCGGGGGGGCG
>CAYGST010000681.1:0-2539 GCA_964352415.1 uncultured Planctomycetaceae bacterium
TCGGCGTCCCGGTCTCGACGGTCAAGACGCGCCTCGCCCGCGGGGCCGAGCGGCTGCGCGAACGCCTCGACGCGACCTGGCGCGGCGGCCGGGAGGAGTGGATGGGAGCGCTCGCCGTCTGGCTCGACGCGGAGAGCGCGACGGGCGCGGGCCGCAGCTTCGCCGCGGCCGCGGCGGGCCTGTTGGTGGTCGGCGGCGCGACCTTCGCGGCCCTCGAGTGGCGCGGGCGACCGGTCGGTCCCGCTCCGCCGCGTAGCGCCGGGATGGCCGCGCTTGCGGATCCATCGCTGGCGCTGCAGAGGCGTCCGCTCGAGGTCGAGGCGGCCCGGGAAGAGAGCGCGGGGAAGCCACCGAGCGCCAGGGGCGGCGCCGTCTCTACTTCCAGGCACGGCGGCGCGGCCGCCACGCTCGCGACGGCTGACGAGTGGACCGGTGGCGTCCAGCGCGTCGCCTGGCCGACGCGCGAGCAGACGTCCTACAAGATCGACGGAGCGCCGAAGCGGGCCTACTCCTTCGGCGCGGCGGCGCCGCCGGGCTTCGCGAGCGTCGAGCCCTTCGAGGGCGACATTGGCCGTTCCGTGGACGCGGTCCTCGACGCGCTCGTGGCGACCGAGCGGGACGAGAGCGATCTCTGGCTCGCGGCGGAGACGCCCGTCCATGCGGTCGCGGTCGAGGCCTTCGCGCTGCAGCGCACGGAGGCGACCGTCGAACAGGTTCGTGAGATCTGGCACCGGCCCGGGCCGCCTCCGAACACGCTGACGCTGACCGACGGGGGAGGGGGACCGCGTGGGAAGGACGGAGAGCGCGCGTGGACTCCGCTCTGGTTCGAGGCCGCGAAGGGAGTCGACAGCGGAAAGGACCAGGCGGACCGCCGCGCGATGAACGGCGTTCCCCTCGCTACCGCCCGCCACTTCGCCGAGCGCGTCGGCGTGCGCCTGCCGACCGAGTTCGAGTTCGAGGCTGCGATCCGCGGACGCAAGGGCTACGCGTTTCCGTGGGGCAAGCGTGGGGACTTCAAGCACATGGCGGTGCTCGGCTCGGCCTACGCTGACGGACCGCTCGAGGTCGGAACCCGCAAGGACGCGGACAAGCGGCTGCGAGCCTACGATCTGCTCGGCAACCTCTGGGAGTGGACGGAGTCGCCGTTCACGGCGTACCCCGACTGGCGCCGGGTCCCTGGCCTCGAGTTCGATCCGCCGTTCAGCGAGGCGCTGCGCGTGATCCGGGGTGGTTCCTTCCTGACGCCGGGCGAGCACGTGTCCGCGAGCACGCGGCGTGGCCTGGACCCCGCTGCGCAGAGCGAGGACGTCGGCTTTCGCTTTGCCGCGTCGATGACGCCTGGACTCGACCGGGCGCGCCAGGTGGTGCGCGATCTCTCGCCGCGGCTGCGGCCGCGCGGCGCGCGCTTCGACCTCGAGGGGGTCGTGGCCTGCGACCGCTGGATCGCGACCGAGCCGAAGGCGCCCAAGCAACCCAAGCGCTACGCGGTGCTGCACCGCTACGACTACGCGGTCTGGATCCCGCTCGAGGAGGAGAGCCGTGTTGGCTTCGCGCGCCAGGTTTCGGGGGCGGCCGATCTCCAGCCGCTCGGGCTCCTCGCGACGAACCTCGGCGTGCTGGACGACTGGGGGGCCCGCAGCGCGCGTGGCGATGACCTGGACTACGCGACGAACTTCAATCAGGAAGAGGTCTTCCTGGTCTGCTACTCGCCGAGCAGCTTGGTCCCTCCGGCGGAGCGGATCGCAGCGCTGTTCGAGGAGCCCCCGGGCGTCGCTTCGCCGTGGCCGAAGTCGCGAACGCCCGCGCGGCCCTCGCTCGTGCTCCTGAGGGCGGGTGGGCTGTTCCACGCGCGGATGGCCTGTTTTCCCTGGATGGGAGCAGGGCCGGGCACGGAGCAGGTGGGGCGGCCCGAGCTCCTCGCGCGGTTGGGAGAGGCTGGCGCGTCTGGCCTCGCGTTCCCCGTGGAGTCGGGCGGGTCAGGCGGCCTGGCCGAGCTGCGCGTCTGGTTCCCGGCGGGACAGCTCCACGGCTCCTGGCGCCGCGCGCAGGAGTAGGCGCCCCTCTGCGCGCCAGCGCTCGCTAGAGCAGCTTCGTCCCGAGGGGCACGTCGCCGTCCGGCGCGCACAACACGACGGCGCCGTCGGCGTCGTGGAAGCCGGTGACCAGGCACTCGCTCATCAGCGGGCCGATCTGCTTGGGCGGGAAGTTCACGACCGCGACGACGAGGCGGCCGACGAGTGACTCGGGCTCGTAGTGGACCGTGATCTGCGCGCTCGACTTCTTGACGCCGAGCTCGGGGCCGAAGTCGACGTGCAGAACGTAGGCGGGCTTGCGGGCCTCGTCGAACACCCGCGCCTCGACGACGCGGCCGACGCGCAGCTCGACCTTGGCGAACTCGTCCCAGGTGATCTCCTGCATGGCAGCACCGTATCGGAGCCCCGGACGGAACCTGATTGAAAAACGCCGGCTGGCGATGTCGCCCGTCGCGCGGTCGTGAACTTCCCGCCCAAGCAGATCGGCCCGCTGATGAGCGAGTGCC
>CAYGST010000682.1:0-2531 GCA_964352415.1 uncultured Planctomycetaceae bacterium
GGCCTGGCGCGAGAGCCCGAGCGCGCCGTTGACCACCGACTCCAAGGACGGCTGCGGGATGTACTTGGCGGCGAAGTCCGCGGCGAGCGTGTCCAGCGGGACCCCGTAGATCTTCTCGTTGTACGGGTCCATGAAGTGCTTCGCGATCCCGTCGCCGAAGCGCCACTGGACCCAGCTCGCGAAGTCGCCCGGAGACTCGGTCCCGTCCTTGTCGCGCGCATGCCAGGCGTCGACGTAGCCCTTGAGGCAGTCGTACTTCGCCTGATCCGGGAGGTCGCCGAGGCCGTTCTCGAACGGGTAGTGCACCCAGCGATCCTCGAAGCGGATCTTGGTATTGCGATCGCGCTTGACGACGGCGTCCATCCCGCCTGTCTGCTCGATCATCCAGTCGAGCGTCGGCTTGTCCTTGCTGAACAGGATGTGGCCGCCCGAGATGTCGTACGTGAAGCCGTCGACGGTCTTCGAGTGGCACAGGCCGCCGGCCTTCGGGCCGGCCTCGAAGAGCTCGATGTCCTCGGCGGGGAGGCCACCGTCGATCAGGAAGCGGGCGAGAGCGAGGCCGGAGATTCCGGCGCCGAGGATGGCGGTCTTCAAGGCAGAGCGGGGGGCGAGGAGGTGCGGTGACGAAGCCTACACCGGGATCAGCGGCGGCGAAGCAGAACCTCGCGGTCGATCGCTCCGGCGCGCAGCGCGGGTTCGGCGTCCGCGAGCCAGCGGCGACCGTCGGTCGTGTAGCCCGCGGTCGGGGCGAGCCCGGGCTGCAGCGCGCTGAAGTAGGCGTTGAAGGCCTCCATCGACAGCTCACGTGCGTACTTGGCGAGGCAGGAGCCGACGGCGACGGTGAAGGCGCGGTCCTCCGCGCGCTCGGCGAAGGTGAGGCGCATGCAGCGCTCCGGCTCGCCCGGGGCGGCGGTCTCGATGCGGTAGTCGGATTGCTCCGGCCGCTCGTGGCCGACGCGCACGCGCGCCTCGGGGAACAACTGGCCCAGGAGGCGCCCGTAGCGGAAGCGACCGCCCTGGCGGTCGACGATCACGTGCGGGTCCTCGTCGCCGTACTCGCGCCAGAGGTGTTCGAGGATCCCGGAGAGGAGCTGCCAGACCGTCGCGCTCTTGTTGCCTGTGCGCTCGAAGGAGCGGTTCAGCTCCCCGGCCGGGGTCACGCGCACGCCGGCGCCCGCGAGCCGGATGCCGGCGGAGGCCATGGCACGGCGCAGCGCCTCGGCGCGCAGCTCGAGCCGCCCGGGGTCGCACCAGATCGGCAGCGCGCCCGGCAGCTCTGCGTACCACGGGTGGCGCGCGATCTCGACGGCCCGGGGTCGCAAGGGCTCAGCCGCGCTGCGCAGGAGATCGGCGCCCGTCCGCGGCGGCCCGACCGAGCGCTGCGCCAGCAGGGTCAGCGCCGTGGTCTCGAGCCGCTGCCGGCCGCGCGGGTTGCGCGCGTAGACCTTCTTCGAGTCGGCGACGACGATGCGCTCCGCCGCGCCCTTGGTTGCGGTGGCGACGACCTCGTCGAGCGCCTCCCAGACGTTCACGTCGCCGCTCGGCAGCCGCAGCACCGCGTAGCCGAAGGTCAGCGGCCCGAGCAGCGGGCCAAGCCCGGCCTCGTCGATGCCCGCGACCAGCCGCCCGCGGGCCGTCATCCCGCCGCGGCTCCGCTCGCCGGTACGTTCGGCGTCGGCGGATCGGCGCGTCGCCCGCGGTTCTTGATCAGCAGCGCGATCGCTGCGAGTCCGCCAATGACGGAGATCAGCTGCGACGTGCTCATCGCTCCATCGAACCACATCCCGCGGATCTCGTCGCCGCGGAACAGCTCGATGCTGTAGCGGCCGAGCGCGTAGAGCACGACCATGTACAGGGTTGTCTGCCCGGGGTAGGCGCGGCGCTTGAAGAGCCAGTAGCCGACGAGCGCGAGGAGCAGCGCGTTGATCGACATCCACGTCTGCGTGGCCCAGAGCACCTCGCCCGCGTTGCTGGCGCCGAACAGGCTCCCTTCGGGGAGCGGGTCCGGGACGTGCACGGTGATCGGGAAGGGCAGGTCCTGGTAGGCCTCGGGGACCTTCTGCCCGAAGTCGTCGCCGACCAGCAAGCAGCCGACGCGGCCGATGGCCTGCGCGGTGAAGGCGGCGATCAGCGCCATGTCGAGCGTGTGCACGATTCGCAGTCCGACCAGCTTGGCCTTGAGCATTCCGGCGAGCGCGCCGCCGATGAACCCGCCGTACATGACGAGTCCGCCCTCCCAGAAGAAGAGCATCGACAGCGGATCGTCGAGGTAGCCCTGGCCCGTGGGGGAGTCGCGCAGGACCTCGACCACCACGTACATCATCCGCGCTCCGCCGAAGACGCCGAAGAGGATCCACATCAGGAGCGAGGAGACGCGGTCGGCGTCGCCCTCCGGATCGTCCCCGTAGCGAGCGACCAGGCGCTGCAGGACGTGGGCGCCGAACAGGAAGCCGCAGGCGACCAGGACCCCGAAGGAGCGCAGGTGGAACGGCTCCTCGAGGAACGGGAGGGGGATCGAGAACAGGTAGGGA
>CAYGST010000683.1:0-2528 GCA_964352415.1 uncultured Planctomycetaceae bacterium
GTCCAAATTGGCCCGTTTGGAGCGCTACGGGCCGTTTTCTGGGCCGCGGCCCGCGGTGGAGAGCCAGGCGCGCCGGCGGGGCCGACCTCCTCGCCCGGAGCGGGGTAGGGTTCGTTGGTCGCTCACCGCAGAGCGCCCCACGCCCTTCGATACCGCAGTCCGGGGGACACCGCCATGCTCCGAAACCTTCGCGCGCCGCTCGCGCTGATCGCGCTCGCCGGCCTCGGCCTCGGGCTCACCGCCCAGGCCCAGATCGAACGCCTGACCCTCGACCAGATGGTCGACCGCAGCGACGACGCCGTGTTCGGCGAGATCGTCGGCAAGGAGGTGATCCGCATCGATCACCCGACCGACGGGCCCGAGCTCTACTACACGCACCTGACCCTGAGCGGGCGCTCGCTCGCGACCGGTGAGGAGCTCTCCGTCGTCGTGACCTACCCGGGCGGCTTCCTCGACGACGAGCACGGCGTGTGGAACTCGGAGGCGCCGACCGAGGAGGAGACGCGCCTCGGGACCGAAGTGGTCGCGTTCTACCAGTGGACCGACAACATGGGCGGCGACCTCGGCGCCAACGCGCTGTACGCGTCGCACGGCGGCCTGTACCGGACCGTGAACGGTCGCAAGGGACGCGTCGTGCTCGGTCGCGGCGAGGGGTACGCCGTGCAGAACAACGAACGGCTCATCGACCTCGACGCGCGCGTGTCGACGCTGCGTTCGCAGAAGAACGAGGAGCGTCGCTCGTGGTGAGCGTCCTGCGCGCGGCATTGCCCGTCGCCGGAATCGGAATCGTTGCGCTGCTGATCGCAGCCACGGAGTCGGCGGACGCGTACAGCGTCATCGGCGGCAGCCTGGCGCACACCCAGCGTGACTTCCGCGTCCACGACAACTTCACGAGCGCCGGCGCGAACGACAACGCGACGCCCGATCCGATGTTCCCCGGCGCGAGCGGCGCCGTGCTCGCGATCTGGAAGGCCAGCGTCGAGTGGGGCTCGATGGCCCACGGCGACGGCAGCGGCGACCCGAGCCAGACGGTGCTGGGATCCGGAGGCGCGAACTTCGATCCGAGCTTCCAGGGCCTCGCCAGCGGCGTTGGCGGCACGAACGACAACGTCCACTCGGAGATCTCCGGCTCGAGCGGCGGCGTGCTCGCCTACTGCGAGACGCCGATCTCCGACGGCTGGCGCATCCGCTACTACGAGGCGTGGAGCTGGGCCGATGGGCCCGGGGTGATCCTCTCCGGGCAGATGGACCTGCAGAGCATCGCCTGCCACGAGTACGGCCACGCGCTCGGTCTCGGGCACAGCCTCTCCGGCTCCGCGACCATGGCGGCGTCGACGTCCCAGGGACTGACGAACGCGCGCTCGCTCCACAGCGACGACCGCGCCGGCGTGCAGGCCGTCTACGGAGTCGCCGACGCGGCCAAGCCCGTGATCACGGGCGCGCACGTCTCCGGCAACCTCCTGACCGTCACGGGCTCCAACTTCGACCCGACCGGCAACCAGGTGTGGTTCACCCGCGCGGGCGGCGGCGGCAACGGCGATCCGATCAAGGTCACCGGCCTGTCTTCGGACGGCACGCACATCTTCGTCAACTTGCCCGCCCTGGTCGGGCCCGGCGATCTCCTCGTGCGCCGCAACGGGACGCACCACGGGGCGCTCTCGAATGCCTGGCCGAGCGACCTCCATTCGGAGCCGACCGTCTGCGGGCCGCCCGCCGTCTACTGCAGCTCCACGCCGAACTCGAGCGGCCAGGCCGCCTCGATCGACTGGGCCGGCAGCTCCAGCCTGGTGGCGGGCGACCTGACCCTGGTCGCCAGCGGCTGCCCGCCCCTGCGCACGGGACTCTTCTATTGCGGACCGACGACGCTCTCGCAGCCCTTCGGGAACGGCGTGCGCTGCGTCGGCGGGGCGCTGCTGCGCTTCGCTCCGCTCCAGACGGACGCCCAGGGCGCCGCCGCCCAGGCCGTCGACCTGGCCTCGGTGGCCCTCGGGGTCAGCCCGACGGGGCTCCAGCCGGGCTCGCCGCTGCACTTCCAGTTCTGGTTCCGCGACCCCGCCGCGGGCGGCGCGGGTTTCGACCTCTCGGACGGCCTGGCGGTGACCCTCTGCCCTTGAAGCCCGGCCCGACCCGCCCAACGGGGCCGGGACTCCCCGGCGTGCGCTTTCGCGCACGCCGGACCCCCAAAGACGTCGAAAACGCCCTTCACAGCCCCAGAACGCACACCGAAACGATCTCCGTTGGCGCCTCACCCGGGGCAGTTCCCGAAAAACGCTGACTCTGACGGACCTCGGCAATGGACCACTCCCGTCCAGGACCGCGAAGACCTAAGGAGGGGCCTCGCTGGCGAGAGCCGCGTGCCCCTGCCTCTCCCCCCCAGACCGAACCCTTCCGATCGATCCCCCAGGAACTCCCATGAACAGAATGCGAATCGCCAAGACAGCCCTCGCGGGCGCGGCCCTCGCCGCCGCCTCGATGCTCGGCACCGCCCAGATCGAGCGCCTCGATCTCCAGCAGATGGTCACCAAGGC
>CAYGST010000684.1:0-2527 GCA_964352415.1 uncultured Planctomycetaceae bacterium
AGCAGCGCGAGCGCGCCGAGCGCGAACGCGCGCGGCTTCCACGCGGCGCCCGCGAGCCGCGCGGAGCAGCGCGCGGTGAGCCACAGGCTGAGCGCGGCCAGCACGGGGATCGACAGCAGGAAGCCCTTGCTGAAGAGCACGGGCACGAGCAGGGCCCCGATCGCGACGGTGAGCAGGAACGCGCCGGCGCCGCGCGCGGCCATCGGGTTGCGCCCCGAGCGCAGGAACCAGGCGAACAGGACGCCGGCCTCGATCGTCAGGAAGAAGCCCATGGCATGCCAGGTCGCCGCCGCGGCGACGAAGGCGCCGCCGGCGAGCGCCATCGAGGCGGGCGTGCGCACGCGCCAGGCGCGCGCGAGTAGCCACAGGTGCAGCGCGAGGAACGGCAGCGCGAAGTCCTCGCGGATCAGCACGAAGCCGATCGTGCGGTAGTTGCCTGGCAGGACCAGGAACAGGGCGGCCGCAGCCGCGGCCCAGCCGATCTTCCCGGTCAGCTCGCGCGCGAGCCCGAACACGCCGATCACGGACAGGCTGGCGAAAAGGCCCATCACGATCACTGCGAAGCGGTGCAGTGGCGTATCGCCACCGAAGGCCTTCCAGGTCCAGGCGACGAAGAACTCCTGGCCAACGCTGAACATGGCCGGCAGATCGCTCGTCGCCGGGTACTCGACGTGCACGTCGCCGCGGAAGTCGGCGGGCACGAGGCCGTCGGCCTCGGCGATGCTCTTCGTGACGTAGTAGAGGAAGCCCGGGTCGCTGCGCAGAAGTCCGAACGGGTCGATCTCCTGAAAGGCGGCGCTCGACAGCGCGGCGTCCTTGCGCAGCCAGTAGCCGGCCGCGACCGCGAGGCTCAGGATGAGCGCCACGAGCACTCCGCGGCCCAGGCGGGCGCGCGGCGCGCCGCTCTCTTCGGGCGGTTCAGCTGCGGGGGACTCGGCGTTCACGGCGGAAGAGAATACCCGATGGGCGCGGCGGAGCCAGGTGGCCAAGGCGTAGGCTGCCACAGCGGCGCCGCGCCGTCGCGAAACAACCACGTGTCGACAGTCGGCCCCTTGAGCGTGCTCGTCACCGGAGCGACGGGCTACATCGGCGGGCGCCTCGTGCCGAGGCTGCTCGAGCTGGGGCATCGCGTGCGCGTGCTCGTCCGCGATCCCGGGCGGATCGTCGGCCGGACCTGGGAGAACGAGGTGGAGATCGTGCAGGGCGACCTCTGTCGGGCGGAGACCCTCGACGGCGTCTTCGACGGGATCGAGGTCGCGTACTACCTCGTGCACTCGATGGAGACGGGGCGCGACTTCGCGGCTCGGGATCGGCTCGCGGCGACGAACTTCTGTGCGCGGGCGGGCGAAGTCGCGCACGTCATCTACATCGGGGGCCTCGTGCCGCCGCGGACGCGGCGCGGAGGCGAACGGGGCTCGGAGCACTTGCGCAGCCGCGCCGAGATCGGCCGCATCCTCGCGCGCGACCTCCCGACCAGCGAGCTGCGCGCCGGGCCGATCATCGGCTCGGGCTCCGCCAGCTTCGAGATGGTCCGCTACTCGACGGAGCGCATGCCGTTGCTCGTTGCGCCGAGCTGGGCCTCGAACGAGGTGCAGCCGATCGCGATCCGCGACATGCTCCAGTACCTCGTCCTGCTGCTCGAGCGCGGTCCGTTGGGCGTCATCGAGGTCGGCGCCGAGCGGCTCTCGTACGTGCAGATGATGCGCGACTACGCCAGCGTTCGCGGCCTGAAGCGCTGGCTCATCACGCTGCCCTCGCCGCTCCCGCGTTGGCTGGGCGCCGCTTGGATGGGCGTGGCGACGCCGATCACGAGCGCGCTCGCGCGACCGTTGATCGAAGGCATGGCGCAGCCGCTGCGCGCGCGGCTGTACCGCGCGCGCCGACGCTTCCCCGAGGTGCAGCCGGTCCCGTACAAGGAGGCCGTGCGGCTCGCGCTCGTGCGCATCCGCGAGCACGGGATCGAGACGCGCTGGAGCGACGCGGGCGGCGCGGGCGGCGCGGGCAGCGCCAGCGGCGAGTACACCTTCGACGACCGTGAAGGGATGATGCGCGAGGTTCGCAGCCGCTACGTCGAGGCGAAGCCGGCTGACGTTCTGCGCGTCTGTACCGGGCTCGGTGGCGCGCGCGGCTGGCTCGCGTGGAACTGGGTCTGGAAGGTGCGCGGCTTCATCGATCTCCTGCTCGGCGGACCGGGGCTCGCCCGCGGGAGGCGCAACGCGGACGACCTGCTGATCGGAGAGGCGGTGGACTTCTGGCGCGTCGTGGCGCTGCAGCGTCCAGGATTGCTGCGGCTGCGCGCGGAGGCCAAGCTGCCGGGCTCGGCGTGGCTGGAGTGGAGGACGGAGCGCGAGGGGACGGGGACCCGACTGACGCAGACCCTCGCGTTCGCGCCCAAGGGGCTCTTCGGAGCGCTCTACTGGTACGCCTTCTATCCGCTGCATCGGCCCACGTTCGACGCGCTCGTGCGGGGTATCGCGGAGCGCGCCGAACAGCCCGCGGGGGGCGAAGGCACGCTGCGGCCCGAGCC
>CAYGST010000685.1:0-2525 GCA_964352415.1 uncultured Planctomycetaceae bacterium
CCGTAGGCCGCGAACGGGAGCGTGCGCTGGGTCGCCTCGCCGATCATCTGCACGCGCCAGGTCTCTTCGCAGAGCGGCGGGATCGTGACGAGGTCGTTCGCTTTCAGCCACGCGATCGCCTCGCGCGCCTGGCGCGCGACGAGGGCGTCCTGCTCGCCGGGGGCGACGTGCAGCGCCTTGACCGCCGCGAGCGCCGCTTTCCAGTCGTCCTCGTGACCGAGCTCGTTCGAGGCCTCGAGCAGGCGCGCCTCGCACCAGGCGAACTCGCGCTCGCCGACCGCGATCAGCTCCTCGGGCGTGTAGGCGAGCCACTCGTGGGCGAGGTCCTCGAGCAGGCCCTCGCGTCCGATCGGGTCGCCGATCAGCGGGTCGTCGTCCTCGCCCTTCTGCTTGGCGACGGTCTCGCGCAGGTGCTTGGCGAGGGCGTCGAGGTTCTTGCGCGCCTCGGCGTAGGGCTCGCCGCACCACCACGCGAAGCCCGGCAGGAACTCCTCGTAGTGCTCGTACCAGGTGCCGAGCGAGCGACGCATCGACGAGACCCAGCCGGCGACGCGACGCGCATCGACGGCGTCGACGTGGATCGGCGGCTCCTCGTCGTCGGGCTCCTCGGCAGTCTCCGCTTCCTCGTCGGAGTCATCGTCCGACAGGTCTTCGTCCGCTGTCTCCTCGTCCTTCGGGGCGGGCCGCAGCTTCACCCGCGACTTGACCGCCTCGGCGGCCTTGGCGATGTCGGTGAGCTGTTTGGCTGCGGCCTCGGGATCGACCGCCTCGATCAGCCAGCGCGTCTGTTCGAGCGTGTGGATCGCGTCGGCGAAGGGGACGAGCGCCTCGGCGCTGCGGAGCTGACGCTCGAGCCGCCCGCGCTCGGCCGCGCCGTAGGCGATCTCGGTCCGCAAGAGGTGCCAGTCGATGCGACCCGCCGCGTCGAGCGCGTCGTAGTCGAGCGCGTCGAGCTCCGCGCTCCAGGCGCGGTCGTAGGACGCGATGCGCTCGAGCCGCGAGGCCGAATAGCGCAGGTCGTAGAACGACTGCAGCGCGCCGCGGTCGGTCTGGTAGCGCTCGACGAGCTCGCGCGAGTCCGCGTTCGTTCCCGCCGACCTCATCGTGGCGTCTTGCTTCGGCGCGGCGGAGGCGGCGCAGCCGACCACGAGGAGCAGGCAGAGCGCGGGGCGGTGGAGCGAGGTCAGAACGGGGTCGAGGCGCATGGCGGGGATCGTTGGGGACGCGGGGACGCCCTGGATCATCCCGGGTGGCCCTCGGTGAGGCAACGACACGTCGCCTCACCCGACTCCAGGGTCCGTCGAGTAGGCTCAGGAGAACGACGCCCCAGCGCCGTTCCCCGCATCACGAGCGGTCCCCCGGGCCGAGGAGAGAGCGTCATGAGCGAGAAGGTCCACGCCGAGTGCGCCGACTGCGGTAAGAGCTACCGCGTCCCGAGCGCCGAGCGCACCTACGACTGCAAGGCCTGCGGCGGCGAGGTCGTACCGGACGGCTTCGACGACGAGTTCGACGACGACGAATTCAACGACGAAGAGGAGAGCCCCGAGGAGCCGCGCAAGAAGCGCCTGAGCGAGACGCACCGCGGCGCGAAGGACGGCGGCGGCCTGCGCATCGCGCTGACCGTCATCGTGCTGCTGCTCGTCGTCGGCGGCGGTGGCTTCGCGCTCTGGAAGTCGAACAACCCCACCTTCGCCGCCGCGAGCGAGACCGACCTCGAAGCGGTCACGGCGCTCTTCGTCGCCGACTGGAACGAGGGCGAGGTCGCCGAGCTGGTGAAGTACCACCACCCGGACGGCCGCCCGAACTTCCAGTGGGTGCTCGAGAGCGCGGGCGAGCGCCGCGGCTGGGACACGCCCCTGCCGCCGATCACGAACCACCGCGCGACGGTGCTGCCGCGCAACGCGGACGAGCCGCTGCTCGGCCTCGCCGCGCTCGAGTGCGGCGACTGGCCGATCGCCCTGCGCTGGCAGTTCAGCGACGCGAGCCAGCGCTGGTTCGTCTACGCCTACGAGATCCGCCCGGGCGAGCTCGCGCCGCGCGTCGAGGCCTTCCAGGCGGACTTCGCGAAGTCCGACCTCGCCGCGCTCGAGCTGTACTTCCGCGCCGAGACGGCCACCCAGCACCTCGACCTGTTCCGCAAGGTCGCCGACAAGCTCGGCTGGACGGACGCGCACCCCGAGCTCGGCCCGGCGACGATCAGCGGCGAGGAGGCGGCCCGCGCGCCCGGCGCCGTGTCGCTCCTGACGCCGAAAGTCGAGGCCGTGCACGCCGTTCCCGAGGGCGAGCTGACCGTGCGCTGGCGCTTCTATCCGGCGGACGACGAGTGGTTCGTCACGGCCTGGAAGCTGCCGAAGTGAGCGGCGCCGCGCGCCGCGCGGTTCCCGAGCCGACGTGATCCACCTCCACGACTCCGCGCAGCTCGCGGCCCACGGCCGCGCGCTGCGCGTCGATCCCCAGCACGGCGCACGCCTCGCGCGCCTCGTGCTGCGCGAGGGCGAGACCGTCGTCGCGGACGAGTGCATCGC
>CAYGST010000686.1:0-2517 GCA_964352415.1 uncultured Planctomycetaceae bacterium
TGTGGTACAGGCCGCCGCGGATGCCGCCGCCGTAGGGCGTGCGGATCACCATCGGGACGGTGTACTGGCCGCCGGAGCGGTAGCGCATCTTCGCGGCCTCGCTGACGATCTGGTCGAAGGCGGGGAAGATGAAGTCCTGGAACTGGATCTCGGCGACGGGGCGCAGGCCGTTCATGGCCATGCCGATCGCCGCGCCGATGATGCCGTCCTCGCTGAGGGGCGTGTCGAAGCAACGCTCCTTGCCGAACTCGCTGGTGAGGTTCTCGGTCGCGAGGAAGACGCCGCCCTTCGGGCCGACGTCCTCGCCGAAGCAGAGGACCGAGGGGTCGTTCTGCATCGACGCGCGCAGGCCTTCGTTGACGGCCTTGAGCAGGGTGATGATCGCCATGTGCGTGATTCGTTCTCAGTGGTGTGCGGTGGGGGGACCTGGAGCCGGCAGCAGGTCTAGAGCGGGAACTCGCCGTCGCCGGCCTCGGCCGCGCCCTTGCGCTTGGCGAGGTCGAAGGCGAGCTCGCCCTGGCGGCGCAGGTGCTGCGGCAGCGTCTCGTAGACGTCGGTGAAGATCTCCTCGATGCCGGGGTTCGGCTGCGCGGCGGCGACCTTCACGGCCTCGGAGATCTTCGCCTCGACCTCTTCCAGCATGTCGGCCTTCTTCTTCTTGGTGAGCACCTTCGATTTGGTCAGCGCCTTCTCGAAGATGTCGATCGGATCGCGTTTGGCCCAGGCCTCGAAGAGCTCCTTCGGCACGTACTTGGTCGGGTCGTCGGAGGTCGAGTGCCCGCCCATGCGGAAGGTGACGCACTCGATCAGCGTCGGGCCGTCGCCCTTGCGCGCGCGCTCGACCGCCTCGACGACGGCGCGGCGGACCGCGAACACGTCGTTGCCGTCCACGCGCACGCCGGGGACGCCATAGGCGACGCCCTTGATCGCGTAGCTCTCGGACGCGGTCTGCTCCTCGGAGGGGCAGGAGATCGCGTAGCCGTTGTTCTGGCACAGGAAGACCACCGGGGACTTCCAGACGCCGGCGAAGTTCAGCGCGGAGTGGAAGCCGATGCTCGACGTGCCGCCGTCGCCGAAGCCAGCGAGGCAGACCTTGTCCTCACCGCGCATCTGCATGGCGTAGGCGGCGCCGACCGCCTGGGGCAGGTGCGTGCCGATCGGGGAGGAGATCGAGACCAGCTTGACCGGGTCGTCGAAGCTGAAGTGCACGGGCATCTGGCGGCCCTTGCTGGTGTCCGACGCGTTGCCGAACATGTTGTGCATCATGTCGACGGGCTCGACGCCGTGGTACAGCGCCACGCCGAAGTCGCGGTAGCTCGGGAACAGCCAATCGTCCTTGCGGAACGCGCTCGCGGTGCCGACGGAGGTGGCTTCGACGCCCTTGTTGGGGACCGAGAAGCCGATTCGGCCCGAGCGCTGGAGCTTCATGCACATGTCGTCGAACGCGCGCGTCAGCAGCATCGCTCGGTACATGTGCAGGAGCTCCTCCTTCGAGAGGCCGGGGTCGTAGCCCGGTGCGGCTCCGTCCGCGTCGATGACGGACAGCAGTTGACTGGTGCTCATAGGTGGCTCTGGCAGTTGGGAAGGGGCGCGCCCGCTCAGCTCGCGGACGGCTGCTGGCTGCGGCGCTCGCGAACCAGGCGAGCGGCGAAGAACTCTCCGGCCCTGTAGCTCGAGCGCACGAGCGGGCCGGAGGCGGTGTACAGGAAGCCGAGCTCGCTCCCGAGGGCCTCGTACTCCGCGAAGCGCTCGGGCGTCACGTACTCGAGAACCGGGGCGTGCTGTGGCGAGGGGCGCAGGTACTGACCGAGGGTCAGGAACTCGACGCCCGCGGCGCGCAGGCGCTGCATGGCGTCGACGATCTCGTCGTGGGTCTCGCCGAGGCCGAGCATCAGCGAGGACTTGGTGAACGCGCGCGGCTGGTGCGCCTTGGCCTCGCGCAGCGTCGTCAGAGAGCGCTCGAAGGAGCAGCGCGGGTCGCGGATGCGGCGCTGCAGCCGGTCGACGACCTCGACGTTGTGGGCCAGGACGTCGGGCTCCGCGGCCATCAACGTGGCGAGCGGCGCTCCGGCGTAGTCCGGGATCAGGGTCTCGACGATCGTCCGGGGCGAGCGCTCGCGGATCGCGCGCACGCAGGCCGCGTAGTGCCCGGCGCCGCCGTCGGCGAGGTCGTCGCGGTCGACGCTCGTGATCACGACGTAGCCGGTGTTCAGCTCGGCGATGGCCTGAGCGACGTTCTCCGGCTCGTCGGGGTCCGGCGGCGCGGCCTGCTGGACCGTCTTCACGGCGCAGAAGCGGCAGCGGCGGGTGCACTCGTCCCCGAGGACCATCAGGGTCATCGTCGCGTGCTCGCCCTTCCAGCACTCCCCGATGTTCGGGCAGCGGGCCTCCTCGCAGACCGTGTGGAGCCCCAGCTCCGAGGTGCGCTGCTTGAGGCGCTTGAACTCCGGCCCGGTGGGCAGGGGGACCTTCAGCCAGGACGGCTTGCGGCCCCCGTGCTCGGCCGCGGCCGGGTCG
>CAYGST010000687.1:0-2512 GCA_964352415.1 uncultured Planctomycetaceae bacterium
GAGGCCTACGGCGAGGTCCTGCAGAAGGACATCGACGCCGCGGTCTACGACATCCAGGGCTTCGCGGGTGAGAACCTCAACGTCAACAGCACGAAGGCGCTGGGCGAGGTCTTGTTCGAGAAGCTGCGCATCCAGGACGAGGCCGGCGTCAAGCGACCCAAGCGCACGAAGACCGGCTGGGCGACCGACCACCAGACCCTGACGGAGAAGTACGGCGACGTGCCGATCGTGCAGCGGCTGCTCGAGTACCGCGAGCTCGCGAAGCTGAAGAGCACGTACGTCGACGCGCTGCCGACCTTCGTGAACCCGAACACCGGGCGCGTGCACTGCAGCTTCAGCCAGGTCGCCGCGGCCACGGGTCGCCTCTCCTCCAGCGACCCCAACCTGCAGAACATCCCCGTGCGCACCGAGCGCGGGCGCAAGCTGCGCGAGGCCTTCGTGGCGCGCGAGCCCGACGCCGCCGGCAAGTGGCTCCTGATGGCCGCCGACTACAGCCAGGTCGAGCTGCGCATCATGGCGCACTTCTCCGAGGACCCCGGGATGGTGAAGGCCTTCTCCGAGGGCCGCGACATCCACGCCTCTACGGCCGCGATCATCTTCGGCGTCGAGGAGGGCGAGGTCGACCGCGAGCTGCGCAGCCGCGCCAAGGCGATCAACTTCGGCCTGCTGTACGGCATGGGGCCGGCGCGGCTCGCGCGCGACACCGGGCTCTCGGTCCCGGAGGCGCGCGAGTTCATCGACCGCTACTTCGACTCCTTCCCGAACGTGCGCGCCTGGATCGACGGCACCCTGGACGCCGCCCGCGAGCTGGGCTACGTCGAGACCCTAGCCGGCCGCCGGCGCAAGACGCCCGATATCCTGAACTCCAACTCGCGAATTCGATCGGGGGCCGAGAACGCGGCCGTCAACACGCCCATCCAGGGCTCGGCCGCCGACATCATCAAGCGGGCGATGATCGATCTCGACGAGCGGCTCGCCGCCTCCCCGCTCCAGGCGCAGATGCTCCTGCAGGTCCACGACGAGCTCGTCCTGGAAGTCCCGGAGTCCGAGCTCGACGAGACTCGCGAGCTGGTGCGCGACTGCATGGAGAACGCGGCGGAGCTGCGAGTCCCGCTCAAGGTGGACTTCGGACAGGGCGACAATTGGTTGGAGGCGCACTGAACCGAGGCCTCCCGGCCCGCTTGCGTCGACCGAATCGAATCGAGATGCCCCCGAGAACGGCTTGTCTCCACGTCCGCCTGGGTTAGCCTAGTGCGCGAGTACGGCCCGTAGACCCTCTTCCGAACGGGCCCCCAACGCGATCCAAGACACCGATGTCCGAAGCACAGACTGCAACCGCCGCCGAGACCTTCCGCGTCGACAAGGAGGCCTGTATCGCCTGTGACGCCTGCTGTCAGGAGTTCCCGGAAGTCTTCTTCATGGACTCCGACGACAAGGCGAACACGCACGAGCCGCACAAGGCGGATCTGTACAACGCCCGCGCCGTCGTCGATTGCTGCCCCACCGGCGCGATCCACTTCAGCGGCGAGCTGCCGCCGGCGGAGGACCTCGAGAAGCTCGAGGAGGTCCACGGCTGGGAGCTCGAGTGGGCCAAGGCCCGCGGAGGCAACGAGGACATCGTGGAGCGCGACCGCCGCTACGGCCGCGACTGGACCGTCACCGAAGAGGACGGCCACACGCTGATCGAGCTGCGGCTGCCGACCCGTGTGCCGGCGCTGCGCGATCGCTTCCGCTACGGCCTGCCGGAGATCATGCCGGAGTACGGCGCCCACGATTACACGCAGGGGAGCACGGTCTTCGTCACCGCCTGGGTCAAGGACCCGAAGGTCCGTGCGCTGGCCGGCCACTCGAACTCCTTCCCGAAGCAGTTCACGACCGATTTCGAGATCGAGCACGAGTACGTCGGCAAGGTGTCGCGAAACGACGCCCACGGCATTTACCAGATCGTCCTCTTCAAGACGCAGGAGGCGATGGACAACTGGGAGTGGCGCGCCCACTTCATCACGGACAAGTGCACGTCCTGCAGCATCTGTGAGCGCGTCTGCCCGACCAACGCGATCACGAGCGGCGACGAGCGCTACCACATCGAGCCGGACCTCTGCATCAACTGCTCGGTCTGCGGCATCTACTGCCCTTTCGACGCGATCAACGACAACGAGGAGGTCCTCGTCCAGAAGATCAAGCCGAAGAAGATCCCGAAGGCCCTGGTCCACGAGGAGCTCTGCACGGGTTGCCGCTTCTGCGAGGACGTCTGCCCGTTCGACGCGATCGAGATGAAGCTCGACACGGAGAACTCCTTCCAGCTGATCGCGATCGTCCACGGCAAGGAGTGCACCTCCTGCAAGCTGTGCGAGCAGGTCTGCATCAAGGACGCCATCGAGGTCCCGCGCGAGCACAAGTTCCAGGACATCGGCATGTCCTTCATGAACTACCTCACCGACGAGCACTGATCAGCTTCGACTTCGGAACCTGATTGAAAAACGCCGGCTGCGGATGTCGCACGTCCGTCAGG
>CAYGST010000688.1:0-2508 GCA_964352415.1 uncultured Planctomycetaceae bacterium
CCCTCCCCTCCCCCGGGCCCGTCACTCCAGCGAGACCTCCGCGCCGGGCGCGCGATACGTCGGCGACGACCTCCAGTCGAACAGCCACAGGAACCGGAGCGTGCGCTCCTCGCGCAGCCCGGCCCTCGTGTCGAACTGTTCCCGGTGCGACTGGAACAGGCCCCAGAAGAACGAGTCCCACTCCTGGTGCTCGTAGCGTTTGCAGTCGCGGTCGTAGCGCGTCACGCTCGCGTCCACGAAGCCGAAGAACGGGAGATACGCGTCGATCTCGGTCTCCACGAAGCCCTCCGGGGCGTCCTCGTCGTCGGACTCGGCGAAGACGGTCAGGTGAGTTCGCGCAAGCGGGATCACCCCGATGTCGTACAGCTCGCCGCTCTCCCCTTCCGCTGCGAGGCCCTCGTATAGCTGTGTCACCCGCGCGGTGTCGGCGACCTCGGTCATCGCGTCGAAGTCGTAGTTGCTCAGCGCGCAGCCAGGGACGGTCGAGGCGACGAGCAGCCAGCAAGCCGCGCGACGGCCCTGTCTCCTGCCGACGTTCGGCGCCGCGCGGCGCGGCCCCGGCCGCGGCCCGAGCTCGGTGTGCGACGCCTCCTTCCACGTCTCCAGGTCCTGTCGGTCTTCGTTCGTCTGCGTTCTCATGAGTGGCTTGCGTTCGGAGTGCGCCGGCCTCGACCCCTCCCGATGTGGAGCAGCCGCGGTGCCGACGAGGACTTGGGGCTCGCGCCCTGGTAGCGCGCTAGCGCCGCAGGGGCGTGTCGATCAGGCGTCTTCGACGTCGGGCGCGACGCCGAGGATCACCGTCCCCCGCGCGTGACGCTTCGGGCCACGCAGCCCGGAGGCGAGAAGCAGCGCGTAGGACTCCACCGGTGCGCCGTAGCGCGATTGGACAACGGCCCTCACGAGGTCACCCCCTCGCGCGCCGCATGCTCGGCGGCCTGCCCCACCAACGGATCCAGCGGGGCTCTGTCGCGCGCTCGGCGCCAGAGGACCCACTCCACGAACAGGACGTTGATCGCCCAGCCGGCGCCCATGAGCCAGCCGCGCTGCTGCACGTCGGGCTCGCCGATCAGGAGCATCCACGGCAACACGACGACGACCTGCGTCCCCGCGCCCATGCCGATCGCGTAGGTTCGCATCATCCACGCACCGTGGCGCGCGAAGCGGCGGCGAAGCAGCGCGCGCACGCCGAGCAAGGTCGTTGCGAGCATCGCCGAACCGAAGAGCACGCGGAAGACGGTCAACAGCGCTCCGTCGTGAGCCGGCAAGTCGTAGGAGGCCTCCATCCACAAGCCCGTCAGGGCGACGACGAGCGCGCTCGGCACGAAGATCGCACCGCGCAGGCGATGGCGCCGCGGTCGGCGGCGCGCGCCGCCCGTGAACTGGAAGGCCCCCAGGAACGCGAACAGCGCGCAGGCGACGCCGTGCAGCAGCACCGGGACCGGCGCGTCGAAGAAGCGCTGGTTCGCGGCCGTGACCTCGCCGCCGAGAGAGAGGTGGAGCACCCGGTAGACGCCGCCGAGCGCGGGGACGGCGGCGAGGAGGAGCAGGGAGGCGGGCACGAGCCACGCGCGCCGGGGGCGCGTCGGGACGTGCGGGGGCGTCGTTCGATTCATGGACCGCAACCTAGGCGTCCATGTAGCGCCCCTCCATCGGCCCGAAGACCGGTTCTGCCCCCTCCGAAAGGACCATGCGGCCCTCGTCCTTTCGGACGAGCCGGCGCCGGCCACTAGGCCATGCGCCCCGTCTCGTAGGCCCAGATGGCGATCTCGACGCGGTTGCGCGCGCTGAGCTTGGACATCAGGTTGGCGACGTGCGTCTTCACCGTGCTGAGGCTGATGTGGAGCTCGCCGGAGATCTCGGCGTTCGTCCGGCCGCGTGCGACGGCGCACAGCACCTCTTCCTCGCGAGCCGTGAGCGGCTGGTTCGGTTGCGCGGACGGCCCGGCGCCCGACGCCGGCGCCAGCTCGTCGAGCAGCCGCGCGGTCACGCTGGGTGCGATCAGCGCGTCCCCGGCCGCGGCGGCGCGGATCGCCTCGCCGAGGAGCTCGGGTCCCGCGTCCTTCAGCAAGAAGCCGCGAGCGCCTGCCTTCAGCGCGGCATACACGTACTCGTCTAGATCGAACGTCGTGATGACGACCACGGCGAGCGGATCCTCGACGTCGGGCCCCGCCAGCCGGCGCGTGGCTTCGATCCCGTCGAGACCCGGCATGCGGATGTCGAACAGGCACACGTCCGGGCGCAGCTCGAGCGCACGCACGACCGCCTCCGCTCCATCGGCGACCTGCGCGACGACCTCGATACCCGCTTGCGCGTCGAGGATCATCGCGAGGCCGGTGCGGACGATCTCCTGATCGTCGGCGACGAGGACTTGCAGGTTCATGGCGTGGCAACGGCGCCGCCGCGGGGCAGCACGGCGGTGACCGTCCACCCCCGCTGTGGAGCAGGGCCGGCGTCGAGCGTACCCCCGAGGAGCTGCGCCCGCTCCGCCATTCCGATCAGTCCGTAGCC